>JAEWZB010000038.1 GCA_023395515.1 Bacillota bacterium | reverse complement strand
GTACCAGCATAATCACACAAGCCATACAAATACCAAGAAAAATAATGGGAGCGGAGCGCTGCGGTGAAAAGCCCAAAAGAGCAGCTATTAAAGCTCCCGTCCATGCACCTGTCATTGGTAATGGAATGCCTACAAATATAAGCAAGCCCAATTGAATCCGGTGCGGATATTTATTTACCATTTCTCTGCCTTTGCGAATACCGCGTTCTTCAATAGCATGGGCAAATTCTTTTAAGGGCCCATGGTTTTTAAGATAACGCAGTACCCGTTCTATAAAAATGATTATAAATGGAATAGGCAGGGCATTGCCGATAATGCAAACAGGAGCAGCAATATGCCACGGTATCCCGAACAAAGCTGCTGCAATCAAGCCTCCGCGCAATTCCATCACGGGCAATATGGAAATAATAAAAATGGACAATTCCGGATAAATATAATTCTGCAAAAAGGATACAACTGTTTCAACCACGTTTTAAAGCCCCTCAAACTATAATTTCTGCCTAGAATAAGTTAGCATAACTATGCAGACCTGATAATAAATAATTAACTCCGAAGAAGGTAAATAAGACTAATATAAATCCTGCCACTACCAATATATTAGCATTTTTCCCCCGCCAGCCCTTTTGGCGGTGCAGATGTAAATAAACTGCATATATAATCCAAGTGACTAAAGCCCAAGTTTCTTTAGGGTCCCAGGTCCAATAACTGCCCCAAGCCTGTTCCGCCCATATTGCTCCTAAGACAATCGATAAAGATAAAGTAGCAAAACCGGCTACAACTATTTTATATATATTTTCATCATCACTATGGGCAACATTATGTCTTAACTGAATCAAGGCTAAACCAGCCGCTAAAGCAAAAGCACTATAAGCAACTATAGCAGTGATTACATGTGAAGCTAACCAGGGACTTTTTAAAGCGGGCATTAGTGGTCCTATATAATTAATCTGGCTGGGCATTAATATTACAATAGATAAAAATAAGAGTGTATTTATAAGCATTACTACCCCGCCGGCCTGGCTGGATTTAGTCCGATATTCATATATAACATACATTAACACGGTTAAAAATGAAAAAGATAATACAAACTCATAACCATTAGTTAAAGGTAAACGGCCTCCCATTACCGTTCTAAAGATTAAGAGCACCAGATTAAAGGTTAGTCCAATAAGAGTAATGCCCCAAGCGGGTTTAAGCAAACTAGCTTTTTTAATACCTATAAAATAAAAAGCCGCAGCGATTAAATATAACCCTAATGTAGAGTAAACTAAAAGCTCATTAAGCATCATTAGCCGTTCCTCCATCTCTGATCTTAGTTCGGTTAGTCTTCTTACTTCCCGCAAAATAGAAAACTAAACATACGCCTACCATTAACATGATTCCACCAGTTGCGGTCCAAGGTAATCCGGGATCAAATTTAATAGTTAAAACCGTATAGGGTACTACTTCTTTAAATGTAAGCCCAACATTCTCATCTATTGTAACTTCTTCACCAAAATCTGCGGCTCCAATACCTAATAAATGCCCATGTTCATAAACGGAATAGACCAGTTTAGGATTGTCAGGCCGTATGGTCTTGGTGTTCATGCCATATCGGGAATCAAAATTAGGAATATATTTATAAATTCTAACGGTTCTTTCCGTATGCTTAAAACTTAGCACCTGCCCCTCACTTACAATTTGAGCAGTGGTAGTTTCCGCATCTTGGTTTTCCATATTAATTACATAACCGTAGCTATGCTGATAAGCTTTAACACCATGATAATTAAGCGGATGATTAACACTTATCAGGTGGTTTTCTACTTGATCTTGGGCTTTTAGGATACTTACATCGGAATAATATTGAGAAGGAGAACCATTTTCATAAAATTCAATATTAAATTTATTTACTTTTAGAGCAAATGATTCTTTAGTCGATATTATATCGGCAATTTTTATAGTCTCCCCTTCGATTATGCGAACTTGGGTGCTTTGACCCTGGTAAGCATTAATGGTAGCACCAATGAGAATTAATACTATTCCGCAATGAAGAATTAAAAGGCTAAACTGCCGGGACCATAAGCGCTCGATAAGCTTATGATTACGTAAGCTTTTTAAAAACCTGGATAATTGCTTAAAGGTACAAAAACCCATATTAATAAATAGCAATATGAGGAGAATTTGAAAGGGAGTAGTATGGAAAAAGTGGTCAGGCATGATGCCTGACCCTATAGCTGAGGTTATGCCGATTAAGCCTAAAAGTACCAGACCTGTTTTCATGGAGGAAATGAAATTATATAACGATTTTAAAATTTGCATATTAGCTCCTTGAATTTAGATAATTATAGTTAGAATTACTTAATAATAACATGAAATAAGAGCTAGCCAAGCATTTTTTAGTCCCAAGATAACAGGTAAATTTTTATTGTTCCCAACCGGTAATCCAACCTTCGTCTAAATCATCTATCCAGTTAAATATATGACAATCTGCACATAGTATCTTGGAAGGCTGATGCATATTATGGCATACATTACACTCTAACTCGCCATTATGGGAGTCATGGGGATTAGACTCTTTAAAATCAGTAGCTGCTTTAGCTTCATCATAAGTACTGGCTCCTCCATCCTCCGAATGACAGTCCAAGCAAAACTCCCGGGTAAATTCCCGCTTTTCTAAGGGAACTTGGTATTGTTTAGTTGTATACAAATATAACTCATTAAGTTGGGTAGCAATATCAGGTTCATGACATTGATGACAATCTACATCTTCAGCGGCATGCTTACTAGCTAATAAATGAGTTTCATTATCAGCCCAAGATTCATAATAAGGCTCCATAATATGGCAGGTACTGCAAAAAGCCGGGTTTTCACTAGCCTTAAGCAATGCTCCCCCCGTTCCAGCTCCAATAACTACTGCCACTATTATTAAAATTAATACCCCTTTTTTGTTAAAAAACTTTTCCCGAAATGATTTTTTCGGCATATAAACCCTCCTAATCATATGCGTTTTTGCTAATAGTAATGTAAATGAAAATGCTAATTATCGAACAAGTATATGTGTTTGTATTTTATCAATATTGCATTTGTTTGACTATTGTATTGAACTACAGTCATTTTTGAAAAAGTTTGTAATACCCTCCAGTGCTGTCAATTTGAATTAGTATAAGTCTTGCTTCTTAAATGATTGATAATAAACTGGGCAATGTCCTTTTAAAATTTTTAATTTATTTTAATTGGGTATTTCTACAATACTTTGCTGCAAAGTTTGTAAACCCCTCCAATGCTTATATTAAAAAGCTGTGCTAAACTAGCGGCAACAAGGATTTTTTCAATTTGTCTGACTATGAATGCGGCTTAAGTTAATAGAAAGGGGAAGGATTTATGAGTTTTGATGAAAAAGTTCCCAATGGAATTTCACGCCGAAGCTTTATTAAAGGAGCTACTATAGGCACGGTTGCAGTTAGCTCTATCGGTGTGTTAGCTGGCTGTTCGTCCTCGGAGCAAAATCCGCAGGATGCTAATGCCCCGGTAGGAGAAGCAGGTACAGGAAAGCCCAGCTTTTTAGAGCCACCTCAACCTATTGCCGACAGTGAAATAAAAGAGACCCTTACAGCCGATGTAGTTGTCATTGGCGGAGGGATGTCCGGCTTATGTGCTGCCATGGCTGCTGCCGAAGAAGGTGCTAAGGTTATTCTTTTAGAAAAAACCGAAAGGGTAAACTTCCGCGGTAATGACTATGGTGCTATTGATACTAAGATGCAAATGCAAATTAACAATAGGATTAATAAGATGGATGCCGTGCAAGAGATTATGCGCTACAATGCCTACAAAGGCAATCAAAGAGTAATTGCCCTTTGGGCGGAAAACAGCGGAAAAGTTGCGGACTGGATTATGTCTAAAGCAGAAGGCTATGGCTGTAAGCCTAAACCGGTACCCTTAGATGAAACTGTAACTCCTGGAACTACGGTTAAAGGCTTTCCTACTTTAAGTTTCAGAATGGACCCTAGTGAGCAAGCTCAAGGAGATGCTCCTACCGGAACTGATCCCTGGACCGCCTCCATGCGTTATGCTTTAAAACAAGGCTGTGTAGATGCTGGTGTAGATATTCACTACAAAACCCCGGCGGTGCAACTAGTAAGAGAAAATGATAATAAAGGCCGGGTCACGGCGGTAATTGCCGGTGAAGCAGGCGCGTATAAGAAATTTGTAGCTCAAAAGGGTATAATTATGTGTTCCGGAGACTATAATGCCGACCAGGAAATGCGGGAATATTATATTCCTTCCACTAAATATATACATGCCAATATGTACGAAATGGTCAATGGCCCTATATGTACCGGAGATGGACATAAAATGGCCCTGTGGATAGGGGCGGCTATGGATGAATTCCCCCATGCTCCTATGTATTTTGACTTTGCAGTTCCCGGCGCTCCTATTTTAGCTGATGCTTTGATGCGCCAACCTTGGTTGAATGTTAATGAAAGAGGCTTACGTTATGGTAATGAAGAGCTGCCTTATGCCTACTTATGTAATGCCCAGCGCCAGCAGCCCGGTAATGCCAGATGGGCAATCTGGGATGCCAAATGGCCGGAAGAAGCCCCTTCATTTAAAGTGGTAGCTTGTAAAGATATGAGAACCAATTTCCATAATGCTGACAATATAAAAACTTACGTGGAAAAGGGTTACATTAGAAGTGCAGAAAGTTTAGAAGAATTAGCGGATAAAATTCAAGTTCCTAAAGAAGCCTTTATTGCTACGGTTAACCGTTATAATGAGTTGGCTAAAAAGGGCGTTGACGAAGATTATGGTAAACGGGCAGCTTGCCTGACTACTCTGGAAAAGCCGACCTTCTATGCTGCGCCGTTGGGAACTGCTTTATTAGTTACCTTAGGCGGCTTGCAGATTAATGAGCAGTTGCAAGTATTAGATGAAGAGAAAAATGTTATTCCGGGCTTATATGCAGCCGGAAATGCTTCCGGCAGTTATTATGCTAATGATTATTGTGTAAACTTACCCGGTAACAGCCATGGCCGTGCCTTTACCTTTGGATATTTAGCCGGCAAGAGTGTAGTTAGCTTAGGTTAGAAAATATAAAGTTTAAAAGATGGAGCCGATTTTACCGGCTCCATCTTTTTTATAGCCCATAACTTTTAATCTTCCGGTATAAGGTGGAGCGGCTCATTTTTAACAGATGGGCCGCTTGGGATACATTATTTCCGGTTTGTTGCAAAGCATTAGTTATCATGAATTTTTCCAATTCAGGCATAGACAATTGGGGGTCAGAAGCGTTAGTTAATTCGGTACTACTAGGGGCATTTCCCCAGCTATTAGTGATTTCCTCAGGTAAGTCTTCCGGTTTAATAATATTATCCTGACATACAGTTACCGCAAACAGCATAGCATTTTCTAACTGTCTGACATTGCCGGGCCAGTCATATTTTAAGAGGGGGATAATAGCTAAATCGCTTAAAATGGGCCGGGGAATATTTTCTTGCTTAGCTATTTCAGTTATAAAATGCTGGGCTAAGAGTATTATGTCTTGTCCCCTGGAACGTAGGGGAGGAATAGCAAATTCTAAAACTTTTAACCTGTAATATAAATCGGGACGAAACTCACCTTTTTCCACTGATTCTAATAAGTTTTTATTAGTAGCCGTAATTAACCGGAAATCTACCGGCACATAACGGTTACTGCCTACCCGCATAACCTGTTTTTCTTCTAATACTCTTAAAAGAACTGGTTGTATTTCTAAGGGCATATCACCTATTTCATCTAAGAATAAGGTGCCATGATTGGCTAATTCAATTTTACCGGGGCGGCCATGGCGTTCTGCTCCAGTAAAAGCACCTCCTTCGTAGCCAAACAATTCACTTTCAATTAAAGTACTGGGGATAGCGGCACAGTTTACTGCCACAAAGGGACCACCAGGCCGGCTTTCATTATGAATTGCTTGAGCATATACTTCTTTACCAGTTCCGCTCTCTCCCTGGATAAGAATATTAGCCTCTAAATGGGCAAACTTCCGTACCCTAGCCGTGGATTTAACTAATAATGGGGAAGTGCCGATAATTTTATCAAAAGTAAATCTAGTTTCCAGACCATTAGTTGGAGGAGCTATTTTTTTCACCCGGCTGATTTTTCTAAAAATGAGAATACAGCCCAAATTTATGCCGAAATCATCTAAAATAGGTTGGGCCAGGCGCAAATTAAGCTTATGGTCCAGCTTTTTTACTTCTATATCTACATCAACTAAGGGTTCATTTCCATGTAACACTGAGGTTATAAGGGGCTGCTCTCCTAACAGGTCTTTGAGTTCAGCCCCGATAAGATTTTCTTGTAAAAATATACTTTTAGCCACAACATTGGCATGGGTAATAATACCACTCTGATTTATGGTAATCACTGCTTCAGCGGATGCTTCCAGGGTGGAACTGAGTAAAGAATTTTTCAATTCTAACTGAAATTCCTTTTGCATGGCCCAAGCCATAGATACAACTAAAGCCAGGGAGTGGGGACTCTGATGATAACAACTAGGGGTTACCAAACAAAGGGTTCCGGCTAAATTGTAGTTAGTATCAAAAATAGGAGCGGAGGAACAGGAGATTTGTTCATAGGTTTCCCCATAATGTTCAGGTCCGCAGATTTGGATAGGAGTTTTAGAGCTGATAGTTATAGTATGGGCACAAGTACCAACCGTACTTTCAGTCCAAACCGAGCCGGGCACTAAATTGAAACGGGCATTTTGCTTTTCCAGCATTTGCTGGCTGCCTTCTACTACCCTAAGCATTACGCCTTGCTCATCAGTTAATAAAATAATACATTCTGAATCACATAATAAAGTTTCTAATTGATGAATAAAGGGATCGGCTGACTTTAAAAGCAGACTTTTTCCTTTGGTATGTTCTTCAAATGCTGCCTTATCCATAATTGGTCCGTAATTATAATTAAAAAGATCCAGACCGCTATTGTATGATCTAATCCAGGAGGCCAGTACCTCCGGTTTAACCAAGTCGGCCTGAGATGGAGTTATGCGTTGACTTAATACATCCAGCTTCTGCTGACGTAATTTTTCCATTAAAAGAAGATCGGCTTGACTCAAGTTCTGGGTAATAATATTGCGGTGCTTCACGATGGGACTAAGCGCATGTTCCAGAGGTTTCATATTTCTCACCCCATTAATTAATAATTATGACCTAAGACCCTTATGTCTCATAATAACACAAAATGAGACAAGGGAGTTGACTTTAGTGTTCTAAATTGAGAATTGCCTGAAGGCAATATCCTTAAAATTGCTGAATTATTAGTGCTGTTAGATGTGGCACGACTTTTGCAATTACTATTAATCAAACCAATTAATGAAACAAGCCAAAAAGAGGTGGTAAAATTATGTCTAGTTCACCAAGAAACATGTACATGTTGATAGAAGGGGTTTTGGACGAAGGTTTACCTTATGTGGCAATGTATTTAGAAAAAAACTTAGCAGCTTCTCTTATAATTACTGATTATAATGGTATCATTCATTTCCCGGAAGTCTCCAATGACAAGCTTAAAATGGAGGAGCGTTTTATTACTATTCCCGGTGAGGTAAAAAGAAAAGAATACTTTTTCCACGAAAAAGGAGGGATTCTCTATTATCGGGTTCCCTATAACGGAAAAAATGCTTACGTAATAATCAGCCAGTGCCGGGCCGAGACTGTTTTTTCCAGTATTGCCTGGCTAAGAGAAGCCGAATTAGCTATAAAATGTTACTTTACTAAGATAAATCAAAATCAGGATAAGTTTAGCAAGGAGCTGGAACAGTACTTTTTTGGCTCCAGCACTATACACATTATCGATATATTAAAAATGAGTGAGAAAGAAATCAATCCCCATGAACATTATTTTGCTCTACTAGTTAATGAAGAATACCCTCAAGCCCAGACGGACTGGCAATTGATAAAAGCGTATTTTACCGAATATTTAAGAAATCAGGGCTATGACGTTATTCCGGTTTTAAATGATAGTGGTCTGTTAATGTTGATACCTACCTGTTTCTACTCTCCCGAGCGGTATAGTACTAACCTTACTGGGATTAACTATATCAAGCATTATAAAGAATTGATTGAAGCAAAATTTAATCTACATGCTTCTCTGGGAATAGGGCAAGGTTATGCCTTTATAAATATCAGGGAAAGCTTTAAGGAAGCCCGGATTGCTATTACACTGCCCCGTTTAATCGGAAAAGACAACTTTATCCAACAATTTTCTGATCTGGGGATATATTATTCTTTATTTTCTCAAGACTCCGATAAAATAATGGACTATTGTTTACAGAGGCTGGAGCCTTTAATTGAAAATGATTACAAAACTGATGGAGAACTGCTTCCTACTTTAAGGAAGCTCTTGGATTCTTGTGTAAATATAAAATCTACTGCGGACAGCTTATTCATACATGTTAATACCCTTTATTACCGGATAAACAGAATCGAACAAATTCTGCAGGTAGATTTGTCCAAAATGGAAACCCGGGTAGAGCTATACACTGCTATTAAGGTATGGGACACCTTAATAGCTACAGGTTATATTCATGGTTTGCCCGGTAAAGAATTAAATATGCAGCCTATGTATATTGGGGGGTAACCTGTCTACTACACTATTACATCCTTGCGAATTTTTACTGCCTATGCTATAACTACACCAGATTATTAATAGGTAACAGGAGGATACCATAATGAAAATAGTATTGCTTGAACCACTAGCCATAAGTAATGATGAATTGCATAATTTATCATCGCAACTGGAAACAATGGGACATGAATTTGTAGCTTTTGATACCGTTACGAAAGATACCCCCAGTTTAATAGAAAGGGCTCAAGGAGCCGATATACTTATGATTGCTAATAATCCTTTAAATGGAGAAGTAATTAAAGCAGTTGAAAATCTGAAATATATTGCAGTAGCCTTTACGGGGGTCGATCATGTGGATTTAGAAACTTGCCGAGCCCGAGGTATTAAGGTATCTAATGCTCAAGGCTATGCCACTGAAGCGGTAGCCGAACTAACCGTGGTTATGATTATTTCTTTACTAAGAAATTTAATAGAGTGTGATAAAGTCACGCGTATAGAAGGTACTAAGGCTGGTTTAGTAGGATTTGAACTAAATGGAAAAACGGTGGGAATTGTAGGTACAGGTGCCATTGGCTTAAGAACCGCCCAGTTGCTGAAAGCATTTAATTGTAAACTATTAGGCTATAGCAGGTCGTATTCTGATCAAGCCGAGCAGCTAGGAATTGAATATGTGAGTCTAGAAGATTTATTAGCTAATAGTGACATAGTATCTTTACATGTGCCTTTAACTGAACAAACTAAAGGTCTTATAAATAAGGAAACGATTAGTCTTATGAAAAAGAATTCTATCCTGATAAACGTGGCCAGAGGACCAGTTGTAGATAGTGAAGCTTTAGCTATAGCTTTAGAAAATGGCATTATTGCGGGGGCTGGTATCGATGTATACGAAGTGGAGCCTCCTATTCCTTCTAACCATCCTTTATTAAACGCTAAAAATGTACTAGCTACTCCCCATATAGCATTTGCTACCCAGGAATCCATGTTAAAAAGAGCTGAAATAGTATTTGATAATGTATATGGATGGCTCAATGGTGAGGAGAAAAACCTGGTTTAAATTAATAATAAATTTAAAAATAAAGAGTTTCGACTGCAAATTACCATAGCTAGTTTGCAGTTTTTTGTTTGGGCAGGGAATTATTCTAATTATATTGCCAGGTTTTAGGAAAGGATTATAAAGTTAAGCCGTAAAACTACCCGATTTCGAGAAATATGGATACATCGTTACCGGCGGGAAATACTTTATATATGCCCATAAGAATATAGGGAATAGTTTTTATGACAATAATTTACCTTAATTCAGCTAAAGGAGTGAGCAGTTTGTCGGTTAAATCTCTAAATTCAAGTCCTTTATTAAAACCCTTAAGTATAGGCAGTATGAAACTAAAAAACCGTCTGGCAGTTGCAGCGATGGTTACTGACTATTGTGATACAGATGGTTTTGCCACCGACCGTTATATAGAATACCACGAAGCCCGGGCCCGAGGTGGCTGGGGACTAATTATTACGGAGGATTATGCTGTAAGTCCTTTGGGCCGAGGCTTTTGGACTTCAGGATTATGGAAAGACCAACAAATAGACAGTCATGCCGAGTTGGTTAAACGTGTGCATAAACACAATTGCAAGATTGTAGCCCAAATTTACCATGCCGGCCGTCAAACTACACCTGACGTCATCGGATGCCAGCCGGTTTCAGCTTCTCCTATTCCTTGTCCGGTTTTATGCATTGATCCCCGGGAACTAAGTGCACCGGAAATAA
>JAEWZB010000098.1 GCA_023395515.1 Bacillota bacterium | reverse complement strand
ATACCTCTCCTTCACCCGTACCTTGAGGACTTCGGCGGTGAGGTACATCACAGGAAGAGGTATGAAAGATATCCAGCACTGTCACTGCTCTTAGAAAAAATGGAAGATACAGATAGCGAGGACATTGAGATAATACACGACATATTCAAGAGAGCTGCACTGAATATCCAAAGCTCTCTAAAATTCATGAAATTAACAGATTCATCGGTTGAGGAGGTAGTCAATGCGATTATCAATAATTAACGGATCTCCAAGAGGTAAATCGGGTAACACTGAAAAACTTCTGAAGTACTTCATAAAGGGATTTCTCGAAACAGATGGGAACAGAGTTGAGATACTGTACTCAATAAAAGACCGACCGGATTTTACTCCGGAAGGTGAATGCTTTCAAAATTCTGAAAGACTGCTTATTGCTTTCCCTCTTTACGTTGACGCGATGCCCGGATCTGTCAAAGAGCTATTTGAATCATTGGCTCCGCTGAAAGGTAAAAACCCTGGACTGAAGCTGATGTTCATGATACAGTGCGGATTCCCCGAAACTCACCACACCAGGTTCGTGGCGCGTTACTGTGAGAAATTTGCAAGGAAGCTCGGGTGTGAACCAGCCGGCTTAATATGTAAAGGCGGATGTGAGGGCCTCACGGTGCAACCACCGGTTCTGGTTGACAAGGTATTAAAAAGATTTTACGAACTGGGGAAGGCTTATGGCGAAAAAGGTGAACTTGATGACACAATTCTTGCCAAACTCGCACACCCCGAGCATCTCACTTCTGAAAACCTGAAGCAGGTTATACCGATGGTTAACGGTTTCCTGTGGGATGATTGGATGAAGAAAAATAACGCTACAGAAAAAAGCTTTGACAAGCCGTATGAAGACTGACCTGGAAGCGAAAACGATTATAAACTTCTAAGGGCCCTTATCTAGCAAAGGAGTGTTAGCTTATGAAAACGAAAATTACAGAGTTATTCAGTATTAAGCATCCGGTAATATGCGGGGGGATGCTATGGCTGAGCAAGCCTGAACTATGTGCTGCGATTTCTAATGCAGGCGGCTTAGGCAATATTACAGCCGGTAATTATGATACGGGGGATCAACTGCGTGAGGCCATCCAAAAAGCGCGTCAACTTACGAACAAACCCTTCGGGGTAAACATTACCCTGTTGCCTTCGATCAGGATTACGTCTGAGACATATGATGATTTTTTCCGGGTATGTGCCGAAGAAAAGGTAGCTGCAATCGAAGTATCAGGAAGTCCCGCCACCAAGTACATTGATATGGTGCATAAAGCGGGGGTGAAAATCATGCATAAAGTAGGGGCTGTACGGCATGCGGTCAACATTGAAAGGTTAGGGTATGATGCTATCCTGGCAGCCGGAATCGAGGAAGGCGGTCATCCTTTAAATGATGATGTAAGCTCTATGGTTTTGACTCCGCGGATTGCCGAAGTCGTTAAAATTCCTGTAATAACTACTGGAGGAATAGCAGATGGACGTGGTTTGGCTGCTGCTCTTTCTCTGGGTGCAGAGGGTGTTATGATGGCTACTCGTTTTATTGCTACACCTGAGTGCCAGGTGCACGAAAATATTCGCCGGGAATTAGTGCAGCGTCAAGAGCAGGATACAACCTTGATTTGTAAATCAGTCCACCTGCAGGCTCGGGCCTTGAAGAATCCCTTAGTCGATACTATTCTTGATATAGAGGCTCGCGGTGGCGGCTTTGATGAACTTTTTCCGTTAATTGGCGGTCAGCGGGTTAAGGCTGCCTGGGATTCCGGCGATGTGAACGACGCTGCATTCTTAGTCGGCCAATCTATAGGGCTGATTCATGAAGTGATGACTTGTCAAGAACTGATAGAGGGAATGGTTAAGGACGCGGAAGCAATTCTTAGAAGAAGCCTGGAAAGGTTTTCCTAATCTTAATCAAACTTTATTTAACAAGATGAGAGTACACCATAAAGATCTATATTGGTTTAACCGGTGAAGCAGACTCAAATTGGCTGCAAAAAATAATGAAAGAGAGGTGTTAGTTATGGAATTTTCCACTAATTTAGATTATAGAGTCGTAGATTCAATTGGTATTTTGACCCTTACTGATCCCAAGGGATACAATTTTTTTTCCTGGAAGCTGATTGAAGAACTGGGGCAGCTGCTTGATGAAATCGAGGCCGATACTTCTTTGAGAGCAGTCATTATTCAATCTAACGGCAAAAACTTCTCGTGCGGCATTGACTTTTCTAATCTGGTAATGGCTAATTCCCAGTATGTGATGGAACGCCTGCCCAGATTGCAAAGGGTATATTTGCGCTGGCAAGAGCTGCCTATTCCGGTTGTGGCCGCAGTTAATGGACTTTGTTTTGGTATTGGCACTCAGCTTATTCTGGGGTGCGATATCCGCGTAGCGGCTGAGAGCGCAGAGTTTGCTACCCAGGAAGCCCGCTTCGGTTTATCACCAGACCATCTGGGAACTACCAGGTTAACACATCTAGTGGGCATTGGACAGGCGAAACGGATGATCATGACCTGTGAGCAAATTAAAGCAGAAGAAGCACTTCGTATAGGACTTGTCGAGGTCATAGTCAAAGATGAAGAACTCCACGAGTATACATTTAAACTGGCGCAGAGGATGTGCGGCTTTCCTCCGGCAGGATTACGGTTTGCCAAGCAGGGTATTAATGTGGCCAATGAAAGCAGCGTGAGTGCCGGTTTATTTTATGAGCAAGCGCAGGCCACCTATTGTTGCGGTACTGAAGATTTTCAGGAAGCTATTGCTGCTTTTAGGGAAAAAAGGCCACCTGTCTTTAAGAATAAATAAGTTGGTTTATAATAATGCCACAATCAGAGAATGAATCGCGCAAGTTTGTCTTGTTATAGCTGTCAAGCGAAAAGAGAAGCCCTCCTAAAGGTCCATGGGCTCTTCTATCGCCATATAGGAAAGGTAATACATTATTTCGTATTTCAAAAAAGGGAGGAGGTTTTTGCCCCTACTCCCTTGGTGAATTTACTCGGCGTACATGGCTTCTATAACATCTTTATATTTTTCATTAATGACTTTGCGCTTAATCTTTTGGGTAGGAGTCAGCTCACCAGTTTCTTGCGAAAACTCTTGGGGGAGCAGGGTGAATTTTTTAACCTTTTCTACCTGGCCTAAATCTTTAGTCTGAATATCAATTCTTTCCCGGTAGAAATTAATAATATCAGGATGGTTAACTAATTCTTCGCGGGAAGCAAAGTTAATACCTTTTTGCTTCGCATAATTTTCAATAGGCTCAAAAGCAGGTACTATTAATACTGATACATATTTTCTGCCATCACCGATAGCAGCTACCTGTTCAAAATAGTAATCCTCTTTAAGCATAGTTTCAATTTGTTGAGGGGCAATATATTTTCCGCCTGAGGTTTTAAACATATCTTTTATACGGTCAGTTATAGTTATGTAACCTTCACTGTCAATAAAGCCCACATCACCAGTTTTAATGTAACCGTCTTCGGTAAACATTTCTTTAGTTAATTCGGGGTCTTTGTAATAGCCTATCATCATATTAGGCCCTTTAGCTTGGATTTCGCCTTCGGCAGATATGCGTACATCTACTAGGGGTACTACCGGACCGCAAGTACCGAATTTGTTATGAGTGGGGTTAGCCACACAGATAACGAAACATTCGGTCATGCCATAACCTTGTAAAAGAAGAACTCCCGCTTTAAAGAAGAATTCTGATATTTCACCGGAGAAAGCTGAACCTCCACAGTTAAATACCTTATTGCGGCCGCCAAATATGTCTTGAATTTTTTGTAATACTAGAGCAGTAGCAATTTTGTGTTTTACTTGCAGGCCAACCGGAACCGGTTTTTGATCACGCTGCAAATAGCCTACCTGACCGCCGACTTCCAATGCCCAGTTAAATAATTTCTGTTTGGTAGGTGGGGAAGTATTAATGCCTTCTTTAACCTTGGCATATATTTTTTCCCATAAACGCGGCACACTGCACATATAATGAGGTCTGGATTCAACTAAGAATTGTTCTAAAGCCTTAGTATCGTGGCAATAGTCTACCTGACCATTACCGCACAGGATAAAATAACTCCAGGCTCTTTCAAAAACGTGGGATAAAGGCAAAAATGCCAGGTTAACATCGGTTTCAATAATGGGGATGTGATAGCCGGTACCGAATAACATGGCTAACCAGTTTTTATGAGTTAACATAACCCCTTTAGGTGTACCGGTAGTACCGGAGGTGTAAATCAAAGTAGATAAATCATCAGAATCAAGCTTAGCGATACGTTCTTCCAACTCTTTTTCCTTACCGGATTTTCGGCCGATTTCTAAAAAGTCCGCAAAATACATGATATTATCGGACTTTTCAATGGTAACACTATTGTTGCTGACAATAATAGTTTCTAAATAGGGGGACTGGCCTAATAAGCTTTTGGCCTTGTCGTATTGGCCCTGGTCAGTCACAAATAAAATTCGAATTTCGGCGTGGTTGACAATGTATTCCAATTCCGCTGCGGAATTAGTAGCGTAGACGGGAACTGATGCGGCTCTAATAGTAAAGGAGGCATAATCAGCCACTGCCCATTCTACTGAATTGTGGCAAAAGATGCCGACCATATCGCCTTCTTTTACCCCGTAAGAAATAAGAGCCTTGGCAGCCGAGTCTATCATTTCACCAAATTGGCCCCAAGTGTAGCTGAGCCATTCTCCTTCGGGCTTATGTCTTACGGCAATCTTATTTTCACCATATTTTTTTACTCTGGATCTAACCATCAAAGCCAAATGCTTTTCCCGATCTAAAAATTCAGCAAATTCCTTTTCATAAACTTGGCTATCATTTTTCATGTAACAACCGTCCCCTTTACTATATTTTTAGTTACAAAACCTTAAGGGAAAAATATTACGATATGCAAAGTTACTAACACTTAATATCAGTATTAAGTAAATGGGGGGAAAAAGCAATATAATTCTAGTTTTTTCGATAATTGTGTCAAAGAAAAACCAAAATTTGTATAATTTTATTAATAAATTTTTATTAATAAAATTAGGTTAAAAAAGATAGTTTTGTAAGGAAAAAATGATAATATATGCTTATTAAGACTTGATACTTATGAGGTAAAAACGATGGGGAAATATAAGTATATTATAATTTTCGTTATTACTATAGTTTTAATTAAATTACTAGCCTTTAATTATATTTTAAACCGATAATTATTAGGCAAATAGTGACTTGCGGGTTGCCTGCATTCTGTTTTCCATGCATTTGTCTTGCTTGCCAGCAATTTCTCTGCAAAAGCCTAAACATGTATAGTATAATTAACTTTTCTCGCCTTTGATTACAGGTAAGTTAAGTAAGCCTATAGTATAGCGCTCTATCGTAGGTTATACTTTTATGGTAGTGGTTTTTTGAGGAGGAGTATATGCAAAACTGGATTATAGAATTTATGGAGCAATTTGGCTATCTAAGTATTTTTCTATTGACTACTTTAGAAAATGTCTTTCCTCCCATACCTTCGGAAATTATTTTAACCTTTGGCGGATTTATGACTACTTATACCAAGCTTACTATTCCTGGGGTAATAGCCTTTGCTACCATAGGGTCAATTACCGGGGCCCTGATCCTTTACTGGTTAGGACATTTTTTAAAAGAAAGCGGAATGGAATTCATTATAGGCCGTTTTGGCCATATTATTAGAGTAGATATGCAGGATGTACGTAAAGCATCTTCCTGGTTTAACCGCTATGGTTATTGGACAGTTTTTTTCTGCCGCATGATTCCTTTAATCCGTAGCTTAATTTCAATTCCGGCCGGCATGGCCAAAATGAATTTAGGGCTTTTCCTGTTATATACCATTGCCGGGACCCTGATATGGAATACACTTCTGGTAGGAGGAGGAGCAATATTAGGGGATTCATGGCAGGAGATTATTCATTTTATAGATATTTATTCTGATGCAGCCTATATGCTTATTGGGTTGAGTTCGGTTGCTTTCATCATTTATTGGATCTATATAAAAAAGCGTGCCAACTAAAAAAAGAGTTAAAAGGTGGTATTTGAATACCACCTTTTATATAGAAATTTTTTATTCAGTGTCAGGAGCAACTTTATCCGAGCTTAGTAAATACATATGGAAGAAGTATTCTGCAATAGCTACAATTATTGCAAACACGGCCAAGGATATAAAACTAGCCATTGTACCATGCCAAAGCAGAACTGTTATATAAGCTACTACCGCAGCTATTATCCCATCTCCCACGGCGGCAATAATATTACCGTATTTAGGCAGTATAGCCAAATCACCGATTAGATAGTTAGCAGCCGCTCCTATCAGAGCTATAATTGCTACCGTCGATACCAGCATACCATCTATTAAGGTAAATGCTAAATAGCCAGCAATAAAAGTTAGGATATATTTGCCTATAAGTGCTATCCAAGTGTTCATTAATATCACCTCCATTTTTGCTGTTATTATGTGTATTTTTCCGGGTAGATATGTAGTAAAACGGCTTATAATATAAATAAAGGTTTTTCTAATTATGCTTAATGGGGATAAATGAAATTTTGCGGTAGGACCTCGGTTTAATTTATAATAAGTATACTTAAAAGGAAAGGAGTTGTTATTTATGTTTAATAACAACATGATGGATATTGTAGTAAATGGGGAGGTGTATACTAAATAATTTAGCAGTATATAAACCTCCCAAAGTTAGTCAGGATATTTAACACTTTAGGAGGATGGAAATTGAGTAAAATAAATATGGAGAATATAGGGTTAAGCCCCAGATTTATAAATGAGTCTACCTTATATGAAGGCTTTTATATAGGAAGGGTGATTTCCCAATCTAGGAATTTATATAAGGTTATAACTGCAAATGGTGAATTAACTGCAGAGGTGGCCGGAAAATTCGGCTATGAGGTTAAAACTACCGCCGATTTTCCGGCTGTAGGTGATTTCGTTATGCTGGACCGGGATGATGATAAGGGCGGCAATGCCATTATCCATTATGTTCTGACCAGAAAAAGCGCTTTTATTAGAAAGGCTGCCGGGACTTCCCACGATGAACAAGTGGTAGCTGCCAATATTGATACAGTTTTTATCTGTATGTCGCTTAATAACGATTTTAATATACGCCGGGCTGAGCGTTACTTGGCAATTGCCTGGAACAGCGGGGCCAATCCGGTTATAGTCCTTACTAAATCTGACTTATGCCCTGATCTTACTGATAAACTTACCGAACTTAGCACGGTGGCATTAGGTGTGGAGGTGCTGGTTACTTCAAGTATGAGTGAAGATGGTTATTTACCGGTTAAAGAGTATATTAGCAGCGGAAAAACCATAGCCTTTATAGGTTCATCAGGAGTGGGCAAATCTACCTTGATTAATAAGCTTATAGGTGAAAACATTATTGCCACTAATGAATTAAGAAATGATGATAAGGGCAGGCATACTACCACCAGACGGGAGATGTATATTATTCCTGGCGGCGGGGTGGTTATTGATACTCCTGGCATGAGAGAAATTGGCCTTGAAGGTGCGGACCTAGCCAAAACCTTTGCTGATATTGATGAATTATCGGCCCAGTGTAAATTTAGCAACTGCATTCATTCCAAGGAGCCAGGTTGTGCGGTGCAAGAGGCCATAAATTCCGGCTTACTCACCCGGGAGAGATTTGAGAATTATTTAAAACTTAAAAAAGAAGCTAAATATGAAGGGTTAAATTCCAGACAAATTGAGCATGAAAAGCTTAATACCATGTTCAAGGAGGTAGGCGGAATTAAGGGAGCCCGTGATTTAATTAAAGCAAAAGCGAAAAGATGAGGATTAAAGGGGTTAAGCGTATAAGCTTAACCCCTTTTGCCCGCGCTTAGGGAGAGCTTAAAACGCTCGCTTTCCAGGAGCGCTTTGGTCAAGGAAAAAAGCTAAATATAATGCAAAGGCTCATTGAGTAAAGCGGTCTGTTAAAGAAGGACTGTCACCGATGTTCTGTTCAGGGCAACACTAAAGAGCATCTGTATCAAACTATAATGGAGGGTTCGATTATGATTCAAATAATCGTTTTTCTAATTTTGACCATCATAGCAACTGTCGCTTTAGCAGTGATTTTGATTCTGTCCGTTGGCCGTATCATAGCTATGGTCAGGAAAAAGACCAACCCACAACAGATCATGCGTTTGAAAAGGGCCGCTGTATTTTTTATGGTAGCTGTGTCCTTGAATATCGGCTTGGTTACCGCCTCGCAATTTTTCGCTTGGACACCTGGTATTAGGGATGAAAACGGAAATATTCCCGCAAATAGCATTGCCGAGCTTATGCCAATCGAGTTAAACGGCAGAAAACAGTGGGTCAGCATCCGCAGCTGGGATAAAAGCAAGCCGGTTCTGCTGTTCTTAGCCGGAGGCCCGGGAGGGACACAACTGGCGGCAGTCCGGCACGAACTACCGGAACTTGAGAAGCATTTTGTGGTCGTCGGCTGGGATCAGCCTGGCTCTGGAAAATCCTATTATGCGGAATCTATTAAAAATATTACGGCAGAAACCTATATTAAGGATGGGTACGCGCTGAGTGAATATCTGCGGGAGCGCTTTGGTCAAGAAAAAATCTATTTGATTGGAGAATCCTGGGGCAGTGCATTGGGAATTTTTCTAGTGGAACGATACCCTGAGTCTTATCACGCGGTTATCGGTACAGGACAGATGATTGACTTTGCCGAAACTGAAAGGATGGATTATGCCAAAGCCCTGGAAATAGCCGGAGAGAAAAATGATACTGCTTTGCTGGAAAAGCTTAGGGCCAACGGCCCCCCTCCCTATTACGGAAAGGACGTTACCTGGAAAAGCGCGGTGTATCTTAACTACCTCAGCGCTCATATGGCGCGCAATCCCGCCATCCACAACCCGGGTTACAATACCTTCCGTGATATATTTTCACAGGAATATGGCTTATTTGATAAAATCAATTATGTCCGCGGAATCATCAACACTTATAACCATGTATACCAGCAGCTTTATGAGATTGACCTGAGAAGGGATTATAATAAACTGGACGTTCCTGCTTATTTTTTTGAGGGCAGACACGACGTCAATGCACCGCCCTCTTTGGTGGAGGAGTACGTGGAGGTGTTGGATGCCCCTCAAAAAGAGATCGTTTGGTTTGAACATTCGGGTCACAGCCCGTGGATTAATGAACCCGGCAAATTTGCAGACGAACTGCTAAGGCGTTTTTCCGCCAGTAAACTGCAGAATTAAGGAGGTTGCAGCGAATGAAACGAATTGCTGATATTCTTCCATTTGCTCACGCTGTAGATGCGGGCCGGGCTGCCATTTCCGCAAATTATTCCTCGATTTTACCCCACCTGTGGTGGGTAATTGGATATGCAGTGCTTATAATGGTTATGGCGGTAATTGTATTTAAAAAGCAGATGAGAAGTGACCAATGAGTGTCAGGGGGTGTCGGGAGCATGGGGCTGCTGAAAACCCTGACAACTCATTCAATTGACAATAAAAGGCTTTGCGTCTTGTTAAATAATAGGGAATATCTGTATAATAGCTAATAAAAGGCTTTGTTTATGAAGTTGAGGTGATTGTAATGATTTCTTTGCAAGATATTAGAAAAAAGAAATATTCTATTTTAGAAATAGCAAAAAAGAATGGAGCTAAGAATGTTAGAATATTTGGCTCAGTTTCTAGAAATGAAGCAGAATCAAATAGTGATATTGATTTTCTGGTTGAGTTTGAAGATGGCAGAAGCCTTTTTGATTTAATCAATATGAAATTAGAATTAGAAGATTTATTGCAACGCAAGGTAGATATTGTTACTGAAAAATCACTTCACAAAATTATTGCAGCCAAGGTAATGAAAGAGGCGATGCAGTTGTGAAAGATGACAAGGTTTATATGGTGCATATTTTAGATGCATGGAGAGAATTAAGCAATATAATAATAAAGGTAAAGAACATTTTGAAAATTCTATCATTACCCAAGATGCAGTTATCCGTAATTTAGAAGTAATAGGCGAAGCTACTAAAAAAGTTTCCCTAGAGTATAGAAACCGTAATCCTAATATACCATGGAGGCAAATGGCCGGATTAAGGGATGTTTTAATTCATGATTATATGGGAGTAGATATTAATATCGTCTGGAATGTGGTGGAAAAGGATTTACCCGAGTTAGAAAAACAAATAACTAAGCTACTGAACATTAATGACAGGTAGGTTAATATAATCAAGATTCTGTTAGTTAAAAGACGTTAGTAGAATGCCATTGCCCGCAGTCTACTAACGTCTTTCTGATAAATAACGATAATTATCCCTAGGAAATTTATAACAATTGTAGAATAGTTATATTTAATGGATTCATATTAAATACGTGAACTAATGTTTATAGCGGGAATAACCCAATAATGTGTTGAGGGCGGTGAATATATGTCTAATGCAGAAAAATACCTGGAAAGGCTGGAGTTATCTAATATTTTACGGCAATCTCTTATAAGGAATATAGTAGGCACACTGCAGCTTCATCCTGGGAGCAAGGGGCTGGATGCAGGATGCGGAACCGGTTTTTATACTTTAATGCTAGCAGAAGCGGTAGGGGCTCGTGGTCATGTTACCGGGATTGATATTGAAGAAAAATTTTTAGCCAAAGGACGTTCTTCGGCGTCAAACTCTGGCCTAACGGAAAGAGTTTCTTTTGTAAAGAGTGATGTAAGCAAACTCCCGTTTGATGGAAATTTATTTGACTGGGCTTTTAGCATGGACCTCGTTGGCTATCCGGAAATAGATCCGGTTTTATTATTGAAAGAGCTGGCCAGGGCGGTAAAGCCAGGGGGTACCATATACATTCTTAATTGGTCTTCGCAAATGCTGCTCCCCGGTTATCCGGTTTTAGAGGCCCGGTTGAATGCAACTTCTGCAGGGATAGCTCCTTTTGATGCGAAAATGAACCCTGAGTTACATTGTATGTGTGCCCTGGAATGGTTTAAACAGGCAGGTTTAAATGAAACAGGGGTACAGACTTTTGTCAGTGATATTATTAATCCTTCTTTAAATCAGGAAATACGAAAAGCCGTGGTAGATCTTTTGCAAATGCGTTGGGGGGAAAATAATGGGGAATTGCCTGAAGATGATCAATTAGCATATCAGCGTCTTTGCAGCGAGGATTCTCCAGATTTCATACTAAATAAGTCCTGGTACTATGGATTTTTTACATATTCATTGTTCTGGGGCAAAGTGTTATGAAAGATAGCAAATAGAAATGAGTTGTGCATTTATCCTATAAGGATTTTTTCTTTTATATTGGGGAAAATATCCCTATATATTTTCCTGAGGAAGTGATGATATGCCTAACAGCAGAGAGCCTAACCAACTTATCAATGAAAAATCCCCCTATCTACTCCAACACGCCTACAACCCGGTAGCTTGGTATCCCTGGAATGAAGAAGCATTCGATAAGGCTAGGGCAGAGGATAAGCCTATTTTTCTTTCTATCGGCTATAGTACCTGCCATTGGTGTCATGTTATGGAACGGGAATCTTTCGAAGATGAAGAAGTAGCTAAGCTTTTAAATGACAGCTTTATTAGTATAAAAGTAGACCGGGAAGAACGGCCGGATATTGATAGTATCTATATGGAGGTCTGCCAGGTAATGACCGGTCATGGCGGCTGGCCTTTAACTATAGTTATGAGTCTGGATAAGAAACCGTTTTTTGCGGCGACTTATTTGCCGAAAGACAGCCGGGGCGGGATGTCGGGATTAATGCAGATATTACCGCGTATAAACGAGTTATGGCAAAATAACCGGGCAGCTATAACAGCGGCAGGAGAAAATATTACTAACCATATTGCAACTGATATTGAAGCTCCTACAGATTCATCAGCTAAGCTGAACGAAGAAGCTGTGCATAATTGTTTTGGGATTTTTGCCCAAAGGTTTGACTCCCGGTATGGGGGATTTGGCCCTCCGCCTAAATTTCCTTCTCCGCATAATCTCTATTTCTTACTGCGTTATCATGCTCTGACCGGTAACCAAATAGCTTTAACTATGGTGGAAAAAACTTTGCAAGGCATGTATAACGGAGGTATTTATGATCATATAGGGTTTGGCTTGGCCAGATATTCAACTGATGAGAAATGGTTAGTACCCCATTTTGAAAAGATGCTTTATGATAACGGTTTGTTGGCTATCGCTTTGATAGAAACTTACCACCTTACTAAAGAAGAATTTTATGCCCGGGTAGCCCGGGAGATATTTGCTTATATCAAGCGGGATATGACCTCTAAGGAGGGCGGATTTTATTCGGCCGAGGATGCCGATTCAGAAGGAGAGGAAGGCAAATTTTATGTATGGAGTAAGGAGGAAGTAATCTCTGCTTTAGGAGAAGAAGACGGAGAGTATTTTTGCAGGCTTTATGATATTACGGATAAAGGTAATTTTGAGGGCCGGAGTATTCCTAATTTAATTGATAGGGGCCTAGCTGAAGAGGAAAGAATAAAAATAGAAGTCTTAAGGGATAAACTGTTTAATGTCCGTAAGCAAAGAATACATCCGCACAAGGATGACAAGATATTAACCTCCTGGAATGGTTTAATGATAGCCGCTTTAGCTTATGGAGCCAGAGTATTAGGTGATGAAGCTTACCTGGATGCAGCAAAAAGCGCCGTAGATTTTATTATGTCTAATTTAAGGCGGGATGATGGACGGCTTTTAGCCAGATATAGAGACGGGGAAGCGCTATACCTGGCTTATGCGGCGGATTATGCTTTTTTAACCTGGGGTTTGCTGGAACTATACCGGGCCAGTTATGAAAGTAAGTATTTAGAAATGGCTTTAGAGTTGACCGATGATTTACTGGAAATTTTCTGGGATGATGAAAAAGGCGGGTTGTTTTTATATGGTAAGGATGCCGAGCAATTACTGACTCGTCCTAAAGAAAGCTATGATGGGGCCATACCGGCGGATAATTCAGTAGCGGCCTTGAACTTTCTCAGGTTATATCGCTTAACCGGCAGAGTTGATTTAAAAGAAAAGGCTTCGGACATATTAAACTTATTTGCCACCCGGCTTAATGAGATTCCGTCCGGACACACTTATATGTTATTATCTTGGCTGTATCTTCATGCCCCAGGTCAAGATATAGTAATAACCGGAACCATGGATACAGCTAAAAATATGCTGGAACTCACTGATCAAGTATATATGCCCTTTACCGAGGTAGTCTTCAAGGAGGAAAGTGATACTAAGCTGGAAAGACTTATTCCTTTCGTCCAGGATATTGCCACCATAGACGGTAAACCCACGGCTTTTATTTGTGAAGATATGGCTTGTTTAGCCCCGACCAACAGCTTGGAGGAGTTGGGCAGACTGCTTAAAAAGTAATGGGATTTAGCCGATTTTTCAGCTTAACATACACTGAAGCCTGAAAAATACCATCACTTGCTTCAAACCGTGCGGCACCGCTGTATTTTTGAGCTACTGCTGCCACGGAGGAAAGGCCGATGCCTTCTCCTGCCCGTTTGCTGGAAAGGAATACTCCGCCTTTTTGCTTAAGGTTGCCGTCAAAGCTGTTATCCACGGTAATAGTTAAGGTATCATATTGCAGGAAGCTATTAAGGTGAATAAAGCGCGGCCTGCTTTCCATACGCTTACAGGCTTCCACTGCGTTTTCTAAGAGATTGCCTAAGATAATACATAAATCACTTTCTACGATACTATCCAGTTCCCGGGGAATAGCGGATTGCAAAGAAACCTCGATTTCCGCTTGGTAAGCAGCGGCTGCGTAATAAGCTGCTACTGCGTTAACTGCGAAATGTAGGGAGCGGCGTTCCTCGCCGCTTCGCTTCACTGCAAAAGGTAAGCTGTAGAGGCGGTCACAGGCCGCCCCTACATGTAGGTCTTATGCCTCATATTTTAATCTTCATAATGTCCTTTCAGAGAGAAAATATAAACATTACCGTTTTCATCTAGGGAATAAACTAATCTGTGTTCAAAATTTATGCGTCTGCTCCAAGCTTGACGGTATTTTAAGGGTTCAGGTTTTCCTATACCTTTATAACCGTTTCTTAGAATATCTTTTAGCAACTCATTAACTTTACGAGTAATATTTTTGTCTGTTATTTGCCAATAGAGATAATCATCCCAGCCCTTATCGGAGAAGATAAGATTACTCATTGACCATTTCCTCTAATTCTTCCATAGTTTTTTTCACAACTTTACCCTGCTTTATTTGTTCCATGCTTCTATCAATCATGTCAAGATATTCAGTATTACGGGTAGCTTTCATTATGCTATTGTATTTATCAAGACTCATAATAACCACATTTTTCTCGTCTTTACGGGTAACAATTACCGTTTCATTCTCATCGGTTGCTTTATCACAGTATTCTTTAAATTTGCTGCGAATGGTGGAAAAGTTTACAGCCAACATTATATCACCCCCTAAGAGTAATTACAGGTACAATAATCTGTACAAATAATTGTACTATTATATTATGCCACTGTAAAGCGTATTGATGCATCTTTTCTTCAGGAGAGCTAATCTTCAAACCCTAGGCGTCCAAAGGCTGCCCTACATGTGTCCTAACCCTTTTATAGATTAGGGGTTCTTACTACTAACAAGCTTAAGTCTTCTTCCGGGCCGGCCTGTATACTGCGCTGGCAGTCCGGGGGGCAAATCAGCATTTGTCCGGCTGATATTGGATATACTTTTTCCTCAATTTGTACCAAACCGCTGCCTGCCAGAACTATAAATACCACTTCTACCGGAGCCGTATGTGCCAAGACCTGTTCGCCAGCCTTTATTTGCAGGTTGACCAGTCTAAGGTGGGGATTATTAACCAACATACGCGCCTGTCCCCCCAGGGGAGTTTTATCTAATGCAACATCCTTAATATCTTTAGTAATAACTTGATTAGTCATCAATAAAACCTCACTATCCTTAAAGCAATTATCTATATTTTAAACTATACTGCCCACCTGCCAAGTTATTTTTTAAGATATATAACCGAATATAAATAATGGGCTTGATACCTAAAATACCGCTCTAACCAATCCTTATTTAATTAAAAATCCCTAAAAATTCTGGTTTATGATAATATCAAATTAGTCTTTTAAGAATGGTGGGATAGAAATGTGGAAAGAAAAGTATAAAATCGGGGTAGAGCTAATAGATGAACAGCATAAGGAGCTCTTTGGACGGATAGCAGATTTTGTTAAGATTGTTCAGGATAAGGCTACAACTTGGGAGGATAAAGTCAACAAAGTCAAAGAAACTATGTACTTTATGCAAGATTATGTAGTAGTTCATTTTGGGGATGAAGAGGAATATCAGGAAAGGGTCAATTATCCTGATATAGCGCAACATAAAAAGATGCATGAGGATTTTAAGGCCGGTGTTTTTGGTTATGTTAACCGTCTGGAAACAGAAGGTTATAGTGAGGAATTAGCCCAGGAATTTGGAGCTAAAATTATGACCTGGCTGATTATGCATGTGGCCGCCGCTGACCAAAAGATTGGCGAATATGTAAAAAGCACAGAGGAGGGCGGCATATGAAGGTAGAATATGTAAACGCCTTTTATAAAGCAACCGTAGATGTGCTTAAAATGATGGTAGATATAGATGTAGACCAAGGGCAGATAAGTGTTACCGAAGGTCTGATACCTAGCCGGGAGGCTAATGTTATTTTAGGTGTCACCGGTGATCTGCGGGGGAGTATATTATTTAGCTTTCCTAAAGATATGACTTTGGAAATGGTTTATATCATGAGTAGCATGCGGATGGAGGAAATAGATAATTTTGTTTCCTCGGCTTTGGGGGAAATAGCTAATATAATCGGAGGCAATGCCCTGCGTAATTTATCTACTGCCAATTATAATTGTGATATAGTTCCGCCTCAGATTCTTATAGGTACATATCAATCGGTTTCCATGGCTAATGAAAAAGCTTTACGCATCCCCTTAATGACTAAAATCGGGGAATTTGATATTACGATTTATTTAAAAGAAGGCCGAAGTTAATAACAGATGTGACAGTCTGACGGGGGTATTGACCGCTATGGTTGTGTCAATGCCCCCGGCCTATCTGAGCCTGATTCTAACTAAACTTTATCTAAGGCCTTCCTGGCTTCTTCACCAGTTTCATATATATGGGGAGCCAACTGGCGTTCTTTTAAGGTATCTCCCAATTTTAGGCGCATAAAAGCACTAGTGGTATAACGGGTTACTTTTTCATAATACCGGCTTACTACTTCACTTACCATTTGCATATAGCTATCTACCAACTCCGGTAAAATATCAAAATTGTCATAGTTGACGATGGTAGATACTTTATGGGGGAGGGGAGCTAATTTATGCGTTATTTCAGTCTTTATATCTGCGATATCTTTTTCACTGCGAATGGCTAAGCCTTCAAAATTCACGAAAAATAAGTTTTCCTCGGGGTTGTATATGAGCCGATCTTTAATAGGTACCGACAATAAATCTTGCTTGATATCCATGGTAGAATCCTTGAAAATGCGTTCATCCATGCTAGCTATTGCAGCGGCGATAAGAGGGCGAAAGCCCATGTAAGGCAATATATCCCGTTCTATGTCAATGCCCGGAGCAATTTCGGTTAAGACTAATCCTGCAGGGGATAATTCAAAAACGCACCGTTCGGTAATATATTTTACGGTTTTTCCTTCCCTTTTAGCTACTTCACCCGAAAAGGTAATTTGCTCGACTTTATCCACGAATTTTCTAGCCTTACCTTCTTGAAGAATTTTAAGGGCACCGTTCTCCAGTGATATTTGTAAGCCCCCGGCAGTAAAAGTACCCATGAAAATAACCTTTTTGGCATTTTGGCTAATATTGATAAAGCCACCTGCACCTGATAAACGAGGGCCGAATTTACTTACATTCAGATTACCTTGACTATCAGCCTGGGCTAAGCCCAGAAAGGTTACATCCAGCCCGCCGCCGTCATAAAAATCAAATTGGTAAGGCTGATCAATTATGGCATTTACATTAGTTGCAGCTCCGAAGTCAAGCCCTCCGGCAGGGATTCCTCCTATTACTCCGGGCTCGGCGGTAAGGGTTAATAATTCTAAAATACCTTCTTCGGCTGCCACACTGGCAATTCCTTCCGGAACTCCCAGTCCTAAATTAACTATACTGTTGGGAGCCAGTTCAAAAGCCGCCCGCCGGGCTAAGATTTTTCTTTCATCTAAGGGCAAACGGGGGATAGAAGTAACCGGAATCCTATATTCTCCGGCATAGGCAGGTGAATAACCGGTATTCCAGGTTTGTTGATGATTTTCCGGATGGGCTACTACCACGCAATCTATTAAGATACCGGGAATTTTAACGGCCCGCATGGGCAAAGCCCCCCGGTCAGCGATGCGTTCTACCTGGGCAATAACTAAGCCGCCGGAATTTTTAGCGGCCATGGCGATAGATAAAACATCTAAAGTCAAGGCCTCTTTTTCCATAGTTAAGTTCCCGTCCAAATCAGAGGTGGTAGCCCGAATTATGGCAATATCTATGGGAAAGGTGCGGTAAGCCAGATATTCACTATCGTCAAAGGTGATTAATTCTACTAAATCCTCGGTAGTTTTTTCATTAATCTTGCCCCCTTGCAGCCGGGGGTCAACGAAAGTACCCAGCCCCACTTTAGTAATCAAACGGGGACGCTTAGCTGCTATGTCACGAAACATGCAAGAGATAACTCCTTGGGGTAAATTGTAGGCTTCAATTTCATTAGCAATAGCTAATTCAGCTAACTTGGGAGTTAAGCCCCAATGACCGCAAATTACTCTTTTTAATAAGCCGGGATATGCTAAATGATTAATTCCCCGCTCCCTACTGTCTCCCAAACCGGAGGAATATAATAAGGTGAGGTTGCGAGGTTCTTGACCGGCTAAAAAACGTTTTTCTAAAGCCACTGCCAATTCTTCGGCAAACCCTATCCCAATAAAACCGCCCCAGGCTACCACATCATTATTTTTAATCAAATCGGTGGCTTCGCCCGGTGATACGATTTTACCCCGTTTCATTCCGGCTAAAAGGTCTGATTTAAGTGGATGCTTAGTAGTACCCATAATCTAACTCCCCCCTGGAATAGATTTGTTATTACTTACCATGTTAGCAATTATTTAAGTTAGGGGAAAGAGGGTGATCAGGGGACGAGGCTAGGCTATTCCCAGCGGGGAATAATAATTTACCATAAAATCAATCAGCAGCTGTTGATTCTTAGTCTTATGCCGATTTTTCTTCCAGCTTAAAGAAATGCGGGCCAGATAGTTAATGTCGCTAAGCCTTTTGCATTCAGCTTTAAATATTTCATTACTATAAACAACTGTTCCGGGTATCATAGCGATGCCTATGCCTTCGCGGACATAAGCGGGCATTAGGGAAGAATCGGCGGTTTCTATTACTATATGGGGATAAACATTCTGGCTGGCGAATACTATATCCATATTATCGCGCATCCCATAACCAACCGGAGTTATTATAAAATTTTCCTGATGAAGGTCTTTTAATAACAGAGATTCTTTTTGGTGTAAGGGGTGCTTGGGAGGCAGCAAAGCCAGGCCGGTATCTTTAAAAAGGAGCTGGGTTTCGATGTCCTCGTGGTTAATGGGGGGTGTACATATAGCAAAATCTGCTTCTTCACAAGTCAAAGCGTTGATCATTCTATCCCGGGAGGCTGAGGACTGCAGCAGAGTAAGATGAGGATGGCCTTGGTGAAAAGCACCCA
>JAEWZB010000100.1 GCA_023395515.1 Bacillota bacterium | reverse complement strand
CACGAACATTATGGGGTGGAAGAATATAATGGCAAAATGGTGTTTCGCTATACTTCGGTAATAGAGATCCGCAATAATTGTTTATCTTGTCATGGAGGACCTGCGGGGGAAAAAGATGTGACCGGTTTTATAAAAGAAGGAATGAAAATTGGTGACATCGCCGGAGTTTCAAGTATAATCATTCCCCTGGATCTTTACGAAAAAGAAGCCAAAGCCCGTGTGACTCAAACTATCGGGTTTTTTCTGGCCCTATTACTTATTGTTATTGCTGTCATACGCTTGGCTTTAAGCAGGTGGGTGACAGAACCGTTGACCCAAGCTAATTTGGAATTATATGATGAAAATGAGGCTAAATCCAACTTTTTGACTATCATGAGCCACGAACTGCGAACCCCGTTGTCATCAATAATTGCCTTCACTGATATATGGGAGAAATCTGCCCATGAAAAAGGAGCAGATGAGCAAAGGTTGGTACAGGAGATTAAAGAAAACAGCCGTACCCTGCTTAATATGATAAATAACACCATCGATGTTGCCAAGCTGGAGGCAGGATGGTTTGAGATCATCTATGATGAAGTTGACCTCGTAGATGTAGTGAATTCTGTGGTGGCGGTTGCTTATCCCTTAGCCGTCAAATATGATATATTCCTGGAAAAAAGAATATCCCCGGATATACCGATCATCATATCCGACGGGGAAGTATTAAGAAAAATTGTAATGAATCTCGTAAGCAATGCTCTTAAATTTACGGAGGCTGGCGGTAAGGTTGAGATTATGGTTAATTATCTCAGCGATATCGATAGAGTAGTGATCCGGGTTACAGATACGGGGTCCGGGATACCCAAAAAAGACCTGGAAAGGATTTTTGAACGATTTACTCAATCGGCGCAACAAGGTGATGCCAGAAAAAATGGCAGTGGATTAGGATTGTTCCTGGTAAAAACCCTGGCTCAAAAGCTGGGGGGAGGGATTCAGGTAGACAGTGTAGTTGACCAAGGAAGTTCTTTTAGCGTATATATACCGACGAATCATGATATTCCTTTTCGGTAATGATACTCCGTGATTTCTAGTGGCTATGGCAGGGTATTTATGCCTAATTTATAACAAATATACAGATAGGAGTAGGTAACGTGAAAATCATGTTAGTGGATGATGAGCCTAGTCTTTGCTCTGCTCTGGAAATAATCTTAACTAAAGCCGGTTATGACTTTTTCTGTGCCCATGATGGAGTCACTGCTTTGGAAATATTCAGATCGGAAAAGCCTGATTTCGTTATTTTGGATGTGATGGTACCAAAGCTCAATGGCATTGAAGTGTGCGAAGAGCTGCGCAAGATTGATGCACGTATACCTATACTTATATTGTCGGGCAAAGGAGATATTGTCGATAAGAAAATGGGTTTTAAGGCTGGAGCAGATGACTACCTGACCAAACCTTTCGAAGAAGAAGAACTCTTATTGCGAATAGATGTATTGCTGCGCAGGCTAGACAAAGAACTGGAAGGAGCTTCTAATAAAAAGCTGGTTGAAAAAATTGAGATTGGAAATATGGTAATTGATCCGGAACGATATGAGGTTTTGGTTGGTGACCGACTAGTTAATTTAACCCCCAAAGAATATCAAATTATTACCCTGATGGCGGCTCATCCCGGCAAGGTTTTTACCCGGGAGGATTTGATAGATTCTATTTGGGGGAAAGAGTACGTATACGGGTCAATAAGTATTCCGGTTTATATTAGACGTATCCGGGAAAAGATTGAAGAAGATCCGTCTAACCCAATACTATTAAAAACTGTTTGGCGCTTCGGCTATAAGCTGGGTGATTAATATTAAAGTTTTACTAAAACTAGGATTGTGGAAGGTATTGTATTAGGAATATCAAAGCAAAACAGCAGTATTTTGCTAAAAATGGCAACGGCTTTAAGCCATTGCCATTTTAACTTATAGTATATAAATTAGCTTGATAATTTTAATGCACGAATAAACGCAATCAAAGCACAATCAAAACGCTATTAAGCCGTAATTGAATATAACTAGAGTTTCTTTATCCTAATAAATAGAGGGACGACAACCTAGTATATATAGAAAGGAGAAAAGGTGATAAAAAGGTTAAGTCTGGAACTAAAAGGAGGGACTGTATATGAAGCAGTTATCTTTTAAACGTTTATTAGTATTTATCTTTATAATTGTATTTGTTAGTGGTGCAGTGACAGGCTGCGCTACGACAAAAACCGGTGATACCAGCAGTTCTGGAGGAAATAATAAGGCTTTATTGCAGATAGCTGATTGGAAGGACAAGTATCCGGATGTTTATAACTCTTATATGAGCGGCATGCATGAAAACAAAGACAAGGACGGATTGCCTCATAGTCACGTATTTCTTCGTCAAAGTTTAGAGGTCCGCCCTACATTCCATGCTGAAACTGGTGGCGGAGGAGCTTGTCTGGTATGTAAAACTGCAGACACAAAAACTCTGTACGAAGAGTACGGCGAGGACTTTTTATCGATGAGTTATTTGGATTTTCATGATAAAGTTGGAGATTTTTTTAGTTGCTACATATGTCATGAAGACAATCCAGAAGAGAAGGTCGGTGCTACCAGTGTGGTAGTTCGTAAGCTGGCAGGAGACTATTTTGATAAATTAGCTCCGGCCGATGCTGCATGTGGTCAATGCCATAATGCCTTGAGCAGTTATATAAGAAGAGTTGTCAGTGCTCCCGGGGATGATTTAGACAATCTTAGGCCATACCGATATGGGACTGATGCGGATGCACTTATGAAAGCATATATGGAAGACGGCGGGGATAAGTTGTTATTTGAAGATAAAGACGGGGTGAAATATTTCTTATATAACAACGCCCAGCATCCCGAGGTCGAAATGTTCCAAGGAAGTACCCATCAAGCCCGTGGCCTCACCTGTGCAAGTTGTCATATGCCGAAAGAAACTAGCGCTGCCGGGGAATACACCAATCATAATTCTTCAGGCTCAGTATTGAAAAATGAAACTGCTCTTAACTACTGTTTGACATGCCATAAAGCCCAGGGAATTGAAAGTACAGAGGCAATGGTGACATTCGTTAAAGATAAACAAGGGGAACTTATTGCTATGCATAAGGATGTTCAGAATAGGCTTGATAAACTCCACGGCTTGATAGTTGAGGGCACAAGCGATAAAGATGTTGATAAAAAGGCTCGGGAACTTTACATTAAAGCCAAATGGTATAAAGACTATTCAGATGCTGGTACTCAGGTTCCAGGCACCAAGGCACCAATGGGTTTTAGCACGATGATGAATTATCTGCAGCGGGCCGCAGAAGTAACTAACGAGGCTATAGCATTGTATAACTAGGAGGTAAAGGTTTCGTTTTCATTTTTAGACCTTGAAACTAAGAGTTTCATACAAGGGTTCTAGTTATGACGTATTTTAGTTATACATTACAAAAAATAAGGGAGTGTCGCACCATTTTTGGTGCGACACTCCCTTATTTTTCAAATAGTAACGATTAGGTTGTAACTTGGCATCTAATCGCAAACGCAATCAAAATGCTATCGTTCCTTAATTGATTATAGTAGGAGATTCTCTATTCTAATAAATAGATGGGCGAAAACTAATCTATGCAGAAAGGAGAAAGAATGGAAAAGGTGAAATTCAAAATTAAAGGAGGACTAGTATATGAAACAGTTATCTTTTAAACGTTTAGTATTAATCGTTATGATTGTATTTGTTATTGGCACCGTGACCGGCTGCACTACGGCAGAAAATGATGCAGGATCTGCTGATCCCAATAAAATTATTACTGCAGAGTATACAACAATGATGAAAACAGTTGACCAGTATCCATTGCAATACAATTCCTATAACCAATACCGGGTAAAAGAAAACTCACCATATCATGCTTTTGGACATTTAGCCCTTAAAGACAAATTGCTTGCACCGGTTGTTAGAAATGGCAATGAGTTAATTACTGACAGCGATAAGAATTTTGCTATTTCAGGTTTTTATTTTGATGAAACAATTGGGCAATGGGTTGTTTCAGAGGACAAATATGGTGCTGTTGCAGCTAATGTTTTTAAACAGGGTTGCTTTTCGTGCAAGTCAAGTCAGTTTAACCAAGTTTATAAAGACAATGGAGCCGAGATTTTCACTCAAGATTTAACTGATGATTTTGTAAAAATAATAAACGGTCAAGTCTGGGATTGTGCTATATGTCATGGAGACGAACCCGGCAACGAACCTGATGCACATCTTACATATTGGACTCAACTGGCTCGAGATACTTACGATAAGTTCGATTCTTCAGAGCGGGTTTGCGGGCAGTGTCATAACTCACTAGACTATCGCTCTCATATTACAGATCAAAAAACCATGGATGGCTTTTCTCCATATAAATACGGTACGGACATTGATTCTTTGTATAAAGCGGCTATAGAAGATGGTATTGGAAATACTGATAAAGACACGGGCATCGTGCTTTCCTGTTTGGATCATCCCGATATTGAGTTTACGCAAAATAGCCCCATGCGTAAAATGGGTGTAACCTGTGTTAGTTGCCATATGACTGAATCCACCGATCAAAAATCAAGTACTACTTACACGAGTCACAATGCTTCAGGTTCACCGCTTGAAAATGAAGATGCAATGAAATATTGTCTAACTTGCCATAAACCCCGTGGCATCGACAGCCCTGAAGAAATGGTCAAGATGGTGCAAGATCTTCAAAGTAAAACGGCTGCCGAAGAAAAAGTTTTGCAAGATAAGTTTACTAAGTCATACGATCTTATCAAAGCTGCCAATTCAAATGGTAACGTAGATAAGGCGGTTTTACAGAAAGCCCGTGATGATTATGCTCTAGCAGAAGCTTATTTTCACGCTGTTGTTGGTTCTGCCGAATTGGGAGTAAAAGTAGCTCATAACCCTACGGCTACGGCAAAATATAATGCCCAGACAGGACAACTTCTTGATGGTATTATTGCTGCTTTGAAGTAAATTTAATCTTAACAGTGCCCATCTTAAATATTTTAAAATCCTCCTCTTTTCCTCAAATAACCCGGTCTAAAGTGGGCCGGGTTATTTTGTATGTGCGCCCGGCATGGGCGCAGTCTAACGGATGAAAGTCCCTAGTGCGGGTTGATAGTGCCAAGCACATAGCCAAGGGCAAGGGTGTCCACCGCGAGGTGGAATCTGAAGGAAGCCGGAGGCAAACTTCTGGTCTGACGAACAGAAATCACATCAGGCATATGTAAGCTGGGTAAGGTTGCATGCCAAACTGAAGCCCAAAACTATCCGGAAGTTTGACCTATTTGTTAATCACAGCTACAAAACTGCACCTAGCGTACTATTTTAGTGCGCGATAGCTTTTTTAAAAAATTAATAAACTGCAATCGTTACGCAATTAAAACGCTATCGAATCTTAATTGATTATAGCAAGTGTTAGTGATAATCTAAAACTACCCCAGCATAATAATTGAAAAGTCCCCCGGGATAAAATAGACTTTCCTATGTGTCTAAAAGATATATAGGAGGTTCCCGGG
>JAEWZB010000093.1 GCA_023395515.1 Bacillota bacterium | reverse complement strand
TCTTTTTTAATGAATAATTTGCGTTCCAGGAAGAAGCGGTCAGCGAGAGGGTCGTATTTTATTTGGTCGGCAGCTACCGGTCTTTCACCAGGTTTGATATATAAAATTACGGCTGAATAAGGAATAGGAGTATCGGAATATAATCCTCTGACTCCAGCCGCTCCAGCAGTTCCGGGATTTATTTTAATTTTATCACCGTTAGTTACAATGCTTAGTTCGTGAGTATGGCCATGCACTACTAAAGGATAATGCTTAAGCAGTTTTTGGGCTGCTTCGTGATTGTGGACTACTACTATATCTGGCTTTTGCTCTTCCTTATCTTCATCACTTAGCAAATCTTTTACTTGCTGGTTTAGCATAGCTTCCCATTCTTTCCGGTCTGCAACGGTTACCTCCTTGCTAGTGGAGAGAGGATCACCGTTGCCTTTAAAAGTAATTCCTTTAATTGTGAGGGTTTTGCCTTCTAAAACCCTGCTATTTTTCATTTCTTTAACGAAACTAATGGTTTCCGGGGTATCATGGTTGCCCGGCACAAAAATATAGGGAATATCTATTTGTAAAAGACCTTCGGTCATTTTAGTTTCTAAAGGATTGCCAAAATCGGTTAGATCCCCGGTATCTACAATAACATCTACTTTAAAATTATGAGCCAAACTTTTAAGAAACTCTACCCCAATAGGGTTAGAATGCAGATCGCCTACCAAAAGGACTTTTTTAATCTCATTATCTTCTTCAGGGTTGGCCAGCATAGACAGGCCATTTACATTAGTAAATAAGGTTTGAATATTGCCGGCAACTTTTCTGGTCTGATGCTGTATCATGTCTAATCGGTCTAAAAGTTTATCCGGCTCGGGAATAATATTGGGAGCTATGGCTAAGACCCCATTATATTCAGGCTCTTTAAAGGCCTTAATATCATAATTTTGCACTCCTAAGCCCAGAATTATAGTAATAACTAAGCTGCCTAGCAGGGCGGAACTTATGACTACGGAAAATCTGCTGCGCCATATTAACCATACTCCTAAAGCTGCTCCTAAAGCAGCCAAAAGTATTTGTCTTAGGGCAAAGGGCTTTATTATGTTAGGGATACTAAGCCTAAGATCATTTATTATTTCATCAGGGGAATCACTGCTATTGGTTAGAATGCTTTGCGCCAGTTCTGTACCGATATAATCAAGTTTAACTATAAATTCTAAGGGAATATCATGGGTAACCGCGGATACACTGCCAAAAGGTGGTAAATCAATGATAGTTTTACCGGCGGGAGCCGGGTTAGTAGAAATAGATAATCTTAATCCATCCAGGTCATAGGTAGCGGCGCCAAAGAGATAGACGAATAGAAATGCCCCTAATAATGCAGTTATAAGTATGCCTAGGGGTTTAAGGGCTTTTAGCTGGTGTAGAGCAGGTGTAAATCTATTACTAATCATAAAAAAACTCCTATGCTGTATTATGTACTTTTACCCCACCCTATGATAATCATATTGTAACACTAGTAATACTGCAAGTACTGCTAGTATCTTATTCCATTTGCCCGGCAAAGGAATATTGGTGAAATGTGGAGAAAGAATTTTATAACCTATAGCGTAAAATAGGTAAATATTAGTTGGAGGTATTATTTTAATGCGCAAGATTTATTTGGTAATAGTTTTTATGTTAGCCTTAGTAATGTTTCCTGCCTCTGCCCAAGCAGAACCTGAGGTGAGAATTGAACTGGACGGTTATGTTCTTAGTTCAGATATGGCTCCCGTGATAGTGAAGGACAGGACCTTAGTTCCCTTTAGAGCTATTGCTGAAGCCATGAATGTAAAAGTGGAGTGGAATAATGAGACCAGAAGTATTAATGCATCTAATGGCAGTCAATCCTTATTGCTGCAGGTAGGGAGTGCAACTGCCTATATAAATGGAAGTCCCGTCTCTTTAGATGTAGCCCCGGAAATAATTAATGATAGAACTATGATACCTTTGCGTTTTTTCAGTACGGCCTTTAATTGTGAGGTAAACTGGCTAGATGCTACCCGCACCGTAACTATAAAGACTCCGCCCCGGGCTATGGACGTACTGGGATATTATGCTTTAGGAGATACTCAAACTAGTAGCTGGACCAATCTGTTTAAAAGCTCCTATCCTGAAGCAGCTAAAGGACATACGGGAGTTGTAAGTGATTTAGCTTTAGGTTGGTTTAGCCTGGACGAAAATGGGGAGTTATTAACCCGCAGCAGAACTGGCTGGCAAAGACCGGAAGGATGGGAAACGGTCTTAGATGCCGCTAAGGAATATAACCTGAGAACCGAAATGGTAATACATATGACTAATGAAGGCCGAATCATCACTTCCTTATTATCTAATCCCAGTAATGTTAATACGGCCATACAGCAGATTGTAGCTGAATCCCGCCATTATTCGGGAGTGAACCTTGATTTTGAAGGTTTAGGCCTGTCTGAACAAGGTGAAGCTTTATATCAAGTGCAAAATAGCTTTTCCGGGTTTGTAAAATTATTAGCCGAGGCATTACATAAAGAAGGCAAAGTTTTAAGTTTAAGTTTACATGCCCCTAACAGCAGTTATAAAGGTTATGATTACACTGCTTTAGGTAAATATAGCGATAACATAATCATAATGGCTTATGATTATGGAACTAAGCCTGAACCTAATAATAAGGTAAATGAAGCTATCACTATGGCCCTGCAAACAGTTCCGGCGGAAAAAATAAGTTTGGGTATATCAACACCCTCAGAAACAGCAGACAGCCTGGAAACTAAAATTGGTTTAGCTAAGCGGTATAACCTTAAAGGCATAGCTATCTGGAGATTAGGACTTATAACTGAGGACATGTGGACGATTTTAGAAAGCAACATTAAATAAAGAGACGAAAAAGGGGAGGTTGTTGCTTCCTTATTTAGATTATTCAAATCATTAAGAAAATTGCATAAAGAACTATCAAATTTGTCTTATTATGTACTATAATAAATGGGGGAGAACCATGCCAAATTGTAATAATAAGAGCAAATTATAGGGGGGAAATTTCGATGTATGCTAGTGAGTATAAGCGTAAATTAGTTAGTGCTGATGAGGCAGTTAAGGCGGTTAAAAGCGGAGATATCGTAGATTATGGCTTTTTTAATGGCAAACCGGTGGTCTGTGATATTGCTTTAGCCAAACGTAAAGATGAACTAAAGGATGTACAAGTATATTCGGCAGTTACTTTGCCACCAGTTCCGGAAGTAGCTAAAATCAGGGATAGTTTTACTTATCAAGATTGGCAGTTCAGTAAAATATCCCGTATTTTACAATCTAATTATGGACTAGCCTATTACTCTCCCATTCTTTATCACCAAGCACCTAAATACTACCGGGAGGGTATTGCGCCGCACCGGAATGTGGTTATTAATCAGGTGGCTCCTATGGACGCTAAAGGCTATTTTAATTTAGGGCCACAAAATTCAGAATCTTTGGCTAATATGGAAATGGCCGATGTAGTTATCGTAGAAGTTAATAAGAATATGCCGGTATGTCTAGGTGGGTCTGAGGAATCGGTACATATTTCTATGGTGGATTTTATAGTTGAAGCTCCTGATGACCAATTGCTGCCTGACATTCCTGGGGCTGACCCGACTGAGGTAGATATAGAAGTTGCCAAACATTTAATGGAATATATTCATGATGGTTCTTGTATCCAACTAGGGATAGGAGGAATGCCTAATGCTGTAGGTAAAGCTATAGCTGCCTCCAACCTAAAGAATCTGGGTGGTCATACCGAAATGTTTGTTGATGCCTATGTGGATATGATGGAATCAGGCCGCATGAATGGCAGTGTTAAAAGTATAGATAAACATAAAGTAGCTTATACCTTTGCTATTGGCAGTCAGCGTATGTATGATTTTATGGATAAAAATCCTGGTCTGGCTTCCCATCCGGTAAATTACACGAATGATCCGCGCATTATTTCGCGCTTGGATAACTTTGTATCTATATGTAATGCGGTGCAAATAGATCTTTATTCCCAAGTTAATGCCGAAAGTATGAATAATATCCAGATATCAGGTAATGGAGGCATGTGGGATTTTGTTTTAGGAGCCCAGTGGTCTAAGGGAGGCAAGAGCTTTATTTGTTTATCTTCAACTTTTACCGATAGTGAAGGAAATTTACATTCCAGAATCATGCCTACCTTTGAACCTGCTTCTATTACTACCATTCCCCGGCAAATGGTAGACTATATAGTTACCGAATATGGTGCAGTCCGCTTAGCTGCCAAACCTACCTGGCATAGAGCGGAATTATTAATATCTATAGCTCATCCGGATTTTCAGGATGATTTAGTTAAAGCTGCCCAAGAATTAAAAATCTGGCGGAAAACTAATAAGCTGGAGTAAACTAGTCATAGCAATTAGAATAAAGAAAGAGGATTTTATAACTTTATAGCGAATAATTAGGATTAAATTTAATATTGTCTTCGAGTTTATTAATCTAAAGATTTATTTCCATGATTAATAAACCGATGGGTTAGATGAGAAATTATCTAGCCTCCCGCGTATTTGGAAAGAAGACTGTGCGAGAGCATTAAATTTTGCTTGAAAAAGACACGGTATTCGTGTCTTTTTTTATACCCCAGAAATATAAATAATTTTAATGTTGATAGTATTAGAAAAACCGGGATATAACCTGAAGGTCATAAGCATGCAAGCAGCAGGCCACGTTTTCTAATAGGAGAATAAGGAAATGAATATAAAAATACTTAGTGCCGGAAGTCTTAAACCTTTTTTTGATAAACTAATACCTATTTATAAACACCACCGGGAGCTAGTCACTTTCGAGATAGAATATACCGGTTCCTTAGAATGCATACGCCGGATATATAAAGGAGAAAAGGTAGACTTAGTAGCTGTGGCTGACTATTCCCTATTAGAAGAATTTGTTAATGAAGGTGTAACTGACAAGTATTACCTATTAGCAGGAAATGAAATGGTAATATGTTTTACAGATAACTCCATATATGCCGAAGCTATCGATGCATCAAATTGGTTTCAATTTATAACTGGCGGTGAAGCTAGGGTTGGGCATACTGCACCTGATCTTGACCCAGCCGGTTACAGAGCCTTGATGGTTATGGAGTTAGCCCAAAAATTTTATGGACCAAAGGATCTTTTATCAAATTTTTTATCTAATGAAAAGCGTCAAGTCTTTACTAATGCAGGAGTAATGGTAGAACAATTAATTCTCCACCAGGTTGATTACATTTTTGAGTATTATTCAGTAGCTAAGAATAATAATTTAAAGTTTATTAAATTGCCTAAGGAAATTAATTTATCTGAACCAAATGAAGCTTATTATGCTCAAGCTAGGGTAGGAATTAGAAATTTTAAAAATGAATACTATGAAAAAGTTGGCTGTCCCATAGCTTATGCTTATAGCGTCTTAAGTCCAGATATTCATATAATGGCATTTGCTGATTATTTACAAAGTTCAGCAGTTCATGAACTTCTAAAAATCTGCAATTTAAAACCTATATTTATTAAATAAACCTAATGAAAGGGGGCGTAGCTTGATGTCTATGCAAATGTTGGGTACTGCCTGTGAAGGCATGGATAATAACAAAATCAAGATTTTTTTAAATCCTAGAAAAGCCAATTTAGGAAACGTTACTAAATCAATTTGTGATTTTGTTAAGGATAACTCATATCCGGGTGATTTGAATCTGAATAGTTATGATTGGATTACCGAGGCTGCACTACGTATGGATGCAACATATAATCCTAATTTTATGTTTCTAAGTTATGCTAATCCATATTATGCTGCCATACATACTCCGCCTAATGTCTTAATGTGGGAGAAACATCTGGAAAAACTATATTATGAAGTAGAACGATTTATTAATCAGACTGATTATATCCCTATAATAGTAGGTACGGGCGGAACCTATGTCTTGGAAGATCGAGTTGATTTAAGTTATTTAGAAGGACGGGTTAATTTTAACTGGCCAGGTTCAGTCTATGCTTCAGTCTATAATTCTACCGCCAAAGATCTAAAAATGATGAAAAAGGATAATGCCATTCAAATGGTTATTCCCCGGGATCGTTTACGGGTCATGGCTGAAGAACCCCAGGAAAAGTTACCAGATTATTTTCTTATAGCCCGTCGAGGTTTTGCTCTTACTGACGCAGATATTAATAATATCCATCGGGTAAATGCCCGAGATGCTGTTATTCCCGTAAGCGCACCTCGCCCGGTTAATAGTATTAGTAAAATAAACAAGTTAGTTAGGAATTTATTAGCCCAACAAAAAAGAGTAGTATTAATTATCTTAGAGGGAATTTCCTGTAGTGATTTTAAATGGGATTATCAACCTTGCAGTAATACCTATTCCTGGTTTACTTATTTACCCGAGGGCTTTCAGTACTTAACTTTAGGTACCGGACTTGAATTGCTTAAGTTTAATGTATTTTCCAAGTTTTGCTCTAATAATATAAATTTTAATAATTACTTAAAAAATCTGGCTTTAGAAGGTAAAATTATAGGTAGTAAAAATAAAATAAAAAGTGCTGCCATTGGCAGCAGAAAAACTTTGACCCATATTGCCAGTGGTGCCGATATAACCGTAGAATGTGGTTATTAATAAGAGATGAGCTATAGTTAGGGGGGAGGGCCTATGCAATATTTAACAACTAGAGAAGCCTTACAAGATTTATTAACTGCCAATCCGGAGTTTGCTCATAAAAATATTACCGTTAATACTAAAGGGTTATCAGTTAAAGAATCTATCGGAAATCCTGATCGTAAGGATTTTCCGCTTATTTCTGGAGCCGAGGTATTAGTACAGGCTAATTTACTAAATGAATTAGGGCAAGCTTTTACGGCTGATCCCATAGAATACTCGGGTACTATTCAAGGATTACTGGATTTACCTGAAGATAGAATAGGAAATGAGGCTTTAATAGTAGCTACCTTAAATGCTTTGGCTAAAAAAATTGGTATAGTAGAAAATACCATACACTGTCTAAATAATGAGCCGGAGGATTGTGCTAAAGAAATCAGCCATTATATTTTAAATAAACACGGCCTTTGCAAAGTCGGCATAGTAGGCTATCAACCAGCTATTTTAGAAAACTGTGTTAAAGCTTTAGGCGCGGAAAATGTGGCGATAACTGACCTTAACCCTAAAAATGTAGGACAGGAGCGTTATGGGGTGATGGTATTAGACGGTGCCCGGGATACGCTTTATCTGGCCGAATGGGCCGATATATTTTTGGTGACGGGTACTATATTAGCTAACCGGACGGGGAAGGATGTATTAAAGCTTTTAGGTGATAAGCCGGTCTATTTTTATGGTACTACGGCTGCTGCCATGGCTAAGCTAAACGGCTATCCGCGCTTATGCTTTTGCAGTAAATAGAAAATATGGGAAAAGAGATGATCATTGACTATGGAAC
>JAEWZB010000020.1 GCA_023395515.1 Bacillota bacterium | reverse complement strand
CCCCCGGGGGGGGGATGATAGTCTCTGATGATGAAGAGTTTTTAAAAAGGGCTAGACACCTTACTACCCAGGCCAAAAGTGATGAATTATATTATACCCATGATGAAATCGGCTATAACTATAGAATGACTAACTTGCAGGCGGCTTTAGGACTGGCGCAGCTTGAACAGCTAGAAGATTTTATTCAAATAAAGAAGAACAACTTTGAACTTTATCAAGAAAAGATAGAAAAAATACCGGGATTAACCTTACTAGGTTTTAGAGAAAACATTAGATCTAATTATTGGTTTTATGCTTTAATAATAGAATCGAAAATATATGGATTGGATCGAGAAGCTTTGCTGCATAAGCTGAATAAACAAAATATACAGACTAGACCGGTGTGGGGGTTGATTCACCAGCAAAAACCATATTTAGATAGCCAAACTTATAAAATTGAGAAAGCACCATCTTACTTAGAAAATATCCTCAATATTCCTTGCAGCTCTAACCTGACTGCGGAAGATATTTTATATATTATTAAATGTTTGAAAATTTCTAATTAAACCTTGCCTATTAGTTAGGGAGGAGACTTTTAATATGAATATAAACGATTTTTTAATTGATGAAGAAAAAACTATCATCGAAGCCATGAAGATTTTAGATAGAGTGGCCGAAAAAGTATTATTTGTAATTAAAGAGGATAAATTAGTTGCAGCTATAACAGATGGAGATATACGCAGGTGGATATTAAAAAAAGGCAACCTAGATGCTAAAGTAAAAGATGTGGCAAATTACAATCCTAAATATTTGGAAGAAAAAGACCAGAATAAAGCTAAACAATTAATAAAAGAATATTTGATTGAAGCTGTTCCGATTGTAAATAGTGATATGAATATGGTGTCAATAGTTTTATGGCATAACAATGAAATAAGCGTTAATAAAACTTTACAGCTTCCTATAGTTATAATGGCTGGAGGCTTGGGCAGCAGACTACATCCTTACACTAAAATACTTCCTAAGCCTTTAATTCCTATCGGGGAGATACCAATAGCGGAACATATTATTAATAGATTTTATAACTATGGCTGTGATGAATTTTATTTAATAGTCAACCATAAAAAAAATATGATAAAAGCTTACTTTAACGAAATTAACAAAGATTATACAGTTCATTACATAGATGAAGATAAGCCTTTAGGTACAGGTGGAGGATTAAGCTTACTTAAAGGCAAAATTAATTCCACCTTTATACTATCCAACTGTGACATCCTTATAGAAGAAGATTATGAGAAGATATACAACTTTCATAAAGAGGAAGACAATCTGATTACTATGGTTTGCTCTTTGAAAAATATCAGGATCCCTTACGGAGTTATCGAGATCAGTGAAAAAGGCGAAATAGAAGAAATGAAAGAAAAGCCGGTAATATCATTTATTACTAATACAGGGATGTATGTAGTAGAGCCTAATGTAATTGATGAACTGGAAAATGATACATGTATAGGTTTTCCAGAGATAATTGATAAATATAGATGCGCAGGGTATAAGATAGGGGTTTACCCTATAAGTGAACATGCGTGGCTGGATATGGGGCAACCTGAAGAAATGGAAGAGATGAGAAGAAGGCTGAATTTTGATTAAACTGTTTAAGTGTTCTTAATTGGAGGTAAAATTTTGAGCAGACGCAAGATATGTGTTGTTACAGGAACTAGAGCCGAATATGGATTATTATACTGGCTGATGAAAGAGATTCAAAATGATTCTGAATTAGAATTGCAGATAATAGCTACTGGGATGCATTTATCACCGGAGTTTGGGTTAACTTATACAATTATTGAAGAAGACGGTTTTTTTATTAATGAAAAAGTGGAAATGTTGTTATCAAGTGATACACCAGTAGGTATAGCGAAGTCTATAGGTTTGGCTACCATTGGCTTTGCAGATGCCTTAAACAGGTTAAAGCCAGATATCTTAGTATTATTAGGGGATAGATTTGAAATTCTGGCAGCAGCCCAGACAGCTTTAGTATCTAGAATTCCAATAGCACATATTGGAGGAGGTGATATTACAGAAGGAGCTTTTGATGAAGCAATAAGGCATAGCATAACGAAAATGGCAAATATACATTTTGTAACTAATAGTCAATCAGAATCGTGTGTTCGCCAGCTTGGAGAAAATCCTAACTATATATTTAATGTAGGCAGCTCGGGAATAGACTATATTAAAAAGATAAGCTTATTATCACGTGAGGAAGTAGAAGCAAAACTTGATTTTGAATTGAAAAACAAAAACATACTGGTGACATTTCATCCGCCCACTCTAGATAGCATTTCTTCAACTGACCAGTTTTTAGAATTATTAAGGGCATTAGAAAAATTAGATGAAATAGGTATTATATTTACTAAATCAAATGCAGATCCAGAAGGAAGGGCTATTAACAAATTAATAGATGAATATACAAAAAAACACTTAAATACAAAAGCATTCACTTCTTTAGGACAACTATTATATTTAAGTACAATAGCACAAGTTGATGCTGTAGTAGGTAATTCCTCTAGCGGGTTATATGAAGTACCTAGCTTAAAGAAGGCAACAGTTAATATCGGAAATAGGCAAAAAGGCAGAATGCTGGCCGATTCTGTTATTCAGTGTGAGCCTACAGTAACTGATATTTATAATGCAATTAATTATTCATTTTTATTAGATTGTTCAAAAGTTATTAATCCCTATGGGGAAGGCAATGCTTCAAGAAAAATGTTTGATATAATTAAATCAATAAAAGATTATAAAAGTTTGCTTAAAAAGAATTTTGTTAAATATGGTGATGATGAATATGTACAATAATCCCGTTTTTATTATTGCAGAAGCAGGAGTCAATCATAATGGTTCTCTAGAAATAGCAAAAAAGCTAATAGATGCAGCAGTTACCGCTGGGGCTGATGCAGTAAAATTTCAGACCTTTAAAGCTGATAAAACTATAAGTGTATACGCACCTAAAGCAGAATACCAGAAAAAGACTACTGAAGTTGGCGAGAGCCAGCTTGATATGGTGCGGAAATTAGAACTTAATGCTAAGCAACATAAGGAACTAGTTAACTATTGTGATCAGCAGGGAATAGAATTTATGTCAACTCCTTTTGATTTAGATAGTGTGGATTTTTTGGTCAATGAGCTAAATGTTAAATGTATTAAAATTTCCTCGGGAGATATAACTAATGCTCCTCTTTTGTTGCAAGCTGCCAGAACCGGAAAGGACATAATTTTATCTACTGGCATGAGTACGTTGGGAGAAATAGAGCAAGCTTTAGGAGTATTAGCTTTCGGGTTTTTAAATAATGATGAAACGCCGACTATTAGTAGATTTAGAGAAGCGTATTATTCACAGAAAGGCAGAAATAGACTTAAGCAAAAAGTAACACTATTACATTGTACTACAGAATACCCGGCTCCTTTTGAGGAAGTTAACTTAAAAGTCATGGATACTATGAAATTAGCTTTTAACTTAACTACTGGCTATTCGGATCATACCAATGGTATTGCAGTTCCTATAGCTGCAGTAGCAAGAGGTGCGGAAGTTATAGAAAAGCATTTTACTTTAGATAAAAATATGGAAGGGCCTGATCATAAAGCCTCCCTAGAGCCCCATGAATTAAAGGCAATGGTCTTGTCTATAAGGCAGGTAGAAAAAGCCTTGGGCTCGGCTGTAAAGATACCTACAGAATCAGAATATAAAAATATAAATGTTGCCCGCAAAAGTCTAGTTGCTAACAAGGATATTATAAAATGTGAAAAATTTAACGCAGAAAACGTAACTTTTAAAAGGCCAGGAAATGGTATATCCCCTTACCATTACTGGGAGATAGTACGGGAACAGGCTAAGAAAGACTATAAAAAGGATGAATTAATTTGAGCAAGATTGCGATATTTGGTACCTCCGGATTTGCTATGGAAGTTGCGGATATATGTATAGATTTGGGCTATATAGACATAGTATTAATTTCTAAAGAGCTAAATGAAGTTTCTATTGAAAGTAATTATTATAAGCTGATAACAGAACATAAATTGGATTGTCTTATAAAAAATGATTATTCATTTATTATAGGAATAGGAGATAATTGCGTACGTGAAAAGATATATAACCAGTATCCAGATCTAAGATATACTAATTTAATCCATCCTACAGCTACATTTGGATTAAACCAGCTAAAAGAGTTCAGCAATACTAAAGGCAATATTATTACGGCAGGAGTAAGATTTACCAATAGAATTAAAGTCGGTAATTTCGGCATATTTAATCTAAATGCGACGATTGGACATGATGTCAAGATAAATGATTTTGTGAATATTGCACCGGGATCTAATATTTCTGGAAATGTATTTTTATCTAAAGGTGTTTATATTGGAACGAATGCAGCTATTATCAATGGTTTATCAAGAAATAAGAAACTCTGTATTGGAGAAGATGCTATAATAGGTGCCGGGGCTGTAGTAACTAAAGATATTAACGATGGCGTGACAGTTGTAGGAGTTCCGGCTCGGGAGCTATAACAACAGGATTTGGGACCAACTGGAGGCGGAGGTATTTTTAAAATGATAAAAGGGAAATCTATTTTGGCTATAATACCAGCCCGGGGCGGATCTAAAGGGGTTTTAAGAAAAAATATAAGAGATTTAGCAGGAAAGCCTCTTATAGCCTGGACTATTGAGGAAGCTAAAAAGTCTAAATACATTGATAGATTAGTATTATCTTCCGAGGATGAAGAAATTATAGAGGTAGCGAAGACATGGGGTTGTGAAGTTCCTTTTGTGCGTCCGGCAGAATTAGCCCTAGATGATATTCCGGGTGTTGAGCCGGTGATTCACGCTATTAACATTATTGAAGGAAAATATGATTATATAGTTTTGTTACAGCCTACTTCACCATTAAGGACAGTTGAGGATATAGACGGATGTATAGAGAAATGTATTAATGGAAGCTTTTCATCATGTGTAAGTATATGTGAAGTAGAGCATAGTCCCTACTGGATGTATAACTTGACTGAGCAGGGGAAAATGCAAAAGCTGATTGAGACAGATAAAAGTTTTACCTATAGACAAGATATTCCGGTAGTGTATAGATTAAATGGGGCGGTATATGTGGCTCAAATTGAATTTGTTCTAAAAGAAAAGTCATTCATTAGTGATGAAACTAAGGGTTATGTAATGGATGTAGAACATTCAGTTGATATAGATACGGAGATAGATTTGTTGTTTTGTGAGTTGATGATTAAAAAATAATTGATTACCTGTAAATATTATATGTTCAAAATTATGGCGGATATAGGTAAATTTTTGCTATCTTTCAAATAAGAACTGTATTATTGATAATGGAGAGGGATGTGTCTTGGCAGAGGAGCAAGTTTTTAAATGTTCAGCTTATCCGGTTAAAAATTCATATAGAGAGCAAACGGTATATTTGGCATATCCCGAAGAGGTTAGCTGCGAGACAGGCATGATGTTGCTTATTTCAGGTTTTGGCGGTAATCCGGAGGCTAATGTATATAAAAAGATGAGAAAATTGTTTGCTGAAGATTACAACCTTATTGTAGTACAATCTACTTATCTGGGTATGGAGTTTATGGGGGATAGTGATGACGTTTATCTAGATAATACACAATTGGAAGAACTGGCAAGAGCCTTGCCAGGCGATATAAGAAATAAGGTGTTTAAAGAAAAGGCATCCATAGATTTTACTCCATTAATGGATCCTGCATTACCGTTTATAGTAAATGTAACTACTCAAGTTAAGCTTGATGAAACGGAAGACAATTTTGTTGAAATGGGGCCGATTCAGGCTGTTGACTGTGTAAGGGCTTTACAACTTGCTTATGAAATAGTAAAAGATAATGGATATGAAATAAATCTAGACCGGGTAATTGCTTATGGTCATTCTCACGGGGCTTATTTAGCACATTTATGTAATAGGTTTTTTCCTAATGTATTTTCCTTCATTCTGGATAATGCTGCCTGGATTTCGCCGGCATATTTAAAAAGTTCGAGGTCTTTATCCCAAAAAATTAATAATTTATTGTGGCAAAAGGTCTTTACCTATCGGATTGCTACACAGAAATATGACGGTCAACTGTATGATTTAGGTTTTTTGTATAATGGATTTGATAATAAGGCTAATATTGTGATTTATCAAGGTATTACGGATAATCTTATCAAACATGAGGTTAAGCAGAGAATTTTTAAACCGGTCAGGCATGTAATATTTAATATGATTACTCCTAATAAGGTCGATGGATTGGTAATAAAATCAACTAATCATGGAGATGCCGACTTTATAGAGTTATTTCACAAGGAAGTTAGGGAAAATGGTGATTTATTATCAATAAAAGGGCGTAAAAATCCCTTCGATAGTGTAGAGTATGTCAAAACAAGGCAGCATAAATATAAGTTTGATTTTTTTAATGGTTCTCCTCGTATGGAGATTGTAAGTAGTAATAACTAATGAAGATGAAAATTACAGGGAGGTGTTTTCATGGATATTGCAGGTCTAGCTATGGTTATGAGTCAAACGCAGTTGATGCAGGATGCCAGTATGGCGGTTTTAAAAATGGCCATGAATGCTCCGGCCCAGCAAATGGAGGATCTTACAGCAGCTTTGACGGCTATGGAGAAATCAGTCAATCCTCATGTAGGAAGTAATATTGATGTAACTGGATAGGCTTATCTCTAGTGTTAAGTTTATTTATTCGTATTAGGATATAAATATGGCTCCTTCATATCAGTTAGACTCTCTTCTAAGCATACCGGGAAATTAGCTTATCGATAAACTTCCTTAGGTCAGCTAGATTATGTTCTATTATATTTTGCAGGATGGTTAAATCTAGTTTTTGATAATCATGTATGGCAATATTTCTGAAGCCGACCATGGCTTGGAGTTTTTTAGCCAGTTCCCCGTCTATAATTTTATGATTAGCTAATAATTCAAAAGCATCACGGCTGTATTGGGGCAGCCCTAGTTCCTCTTCGGCCACAATATGCATGGCCAGTGATATAGCAGCTTCGCAAGCTCTCTGTATGTTTAGGATTATAGAATCTTGCTTTATTATAATATTCAGATTTTCGGAATCATTTTGGTATTCTTCTCCTATCCGTTTAAGGCAGCGTTCTATTATCTGGGTTTTGTTTAGTATTATATCTTTATTTACCATATACTCTGCCTCTTTCTCTAATCTTTTTTATGACTACTTCCCGTTCTTCGTTTAAACGGGTGTATTTTTTTAAAGCTAATATAAAGAATTCCATACGGATTTCGGGTTTTTCATCATGTATTATTTTTCCTTTAGTAATAACTTGAGCCTGCATAACCGGAGATACTTCGGTCAAATCAATTAAATCAACATCTCTTTTTAGTAAATGAGCTAAATCTTGGGCAGCGTTATAGATTTGCAGGTTATTATGCTTGGTTTCGCTAATAAAGGCGATATCTATATCGCTATCGGCATGGGTCTTATTAGTAACAGCAGAACCAAATAATATAATAAGAATAGCGGAAAATTCTTTAGTTAGATATTCAATTATTAGATTTTCTTTAATTTTATCCATGTTAAGATTATAGCATAGGATTGTTTATTTTGTAAAAAATGTAAGTTATCTCTTCAGGCAAAGTCCATACAATATTTTCTTATCTAAAGTATAAGACCCTTTTTCCCGATATAAATAATAAGTACAAGGATGTACGTTAGTTTACATGGAGGTGTTTTTTAATGGAAATAAAAGGTGTAGGGAATAATATTCCTGCTGCTTATGTTAGCAAGCAGGAGGCTGATCAACCTAAAGGTAATGCTAAAACGGCAGGGAAAGATGAATTTGTTAAATCTGACGGGGCTGCTAAAAAGGCAACTTATGACAAACCAAAAGTTGACCAGGCTACTATTGAAAAGCTGCACCAGGAAAGTGACAGGGCCTTTAGTCAGCTGAAGCAAATAGTAGCTCAGCTTTTAGAAAGGCAAGGTCTTACTTTCCAGGATTGGAGCAAAGTAGAAGTTGATGAACAGGCTCGTACGGAAGCTAATGCCCTTATTAGCGAGGGTGGAGAATTAAGTCCGGAAAAGGTTAGTGACCGTATTGTAGAGTTTGCCAAAGCTATATCCGGTGGTGATAAGGGGAAAATTGATACTTTAAGGGGAGCCATTGAAAAAGGTTTTGAAGAAGCAGCCCGGATTTTAGGCGGTGAGCTTCTGGAAGTTTCGCAAAAAACTTATGATTTGGTCATGGAAAAGCTGGATAAGTGGGCGCAAGAATAAAGGCAACAGAGAAAGCTTTTGTGGTCCATACTCCTGAAATAAGATAGCGGAACCTGAGTTCCGCTTTTTTTGTATTATTTATTATGTTAATGAAGAAAAATGCTTGAAACATAATAGTTATATCGGCCGGGAGCTTGTCACTTAATAGAAATTTTAAGTTATAATATCCTTATTAGTGCATAGTATATCGCAAGATATTGTCATGGAGAGATGCGGGGGGAGAAAATAATGGAAGAATATTTATTGCCTACTTATTGCCTGGATAGTGATTATCCTGATATAGGGGAACTAGTAGCTAAGCTAATCGAACCTACTGATTCTGACAGTGAGAAAGCCAGGAAACTTTTTTATTATGTGCGGGATAGTATTCATTATGATATGTATGCTGCGACCAATCACGGTGACGCTTATAAAGCCTCTAGTATTTTGCAGAAGGGCAGAGGCTATTGTCTGCAGAAGGCTATTATTTTAGCAGCTATGGGCAGGGCAGCGGGCATTCCCAGCCGGCTGGTATTAGTAGCTATTAAGAATTACAAAGCCCCACCGGAAGTGTTTACGGTAATGAAAAGTGATATATTTTTTCCTCATGCTTATAATCAGTTTTATATTAATTCTAACTGGATAAGTGCTGCCGCTACCTTTGACAAAAGTATATGTGAGAAGATAAATGTACCCTGGGTAGATTTTGACGGACTAAGTGATGCGATTTTGCCGGCTCAAGATTATTCGGGTCAGCCTTATATAGAATATGTGGATAAGTATGGGGTATTTGCTGATGTTCCCTGGGGGCTCATATTGGAAAAGCTGCCCCATTATTATGGGGAGGATTATGATAAATGGTATAAATAGGTTACTCCCTATTAACTTTTTTTAACAATGTTCCATTACTGCAATCTATTTAATGAAGGAAATATCGGGATCAGACTCAACTGGAATATTTTACATCTGGAAAAGCGGGAACATTATGGTTTATTGTTGAAAAAAGGAGGTAAATACATAATGAAGAAATTTATTGCAGGATCAGTAACGCTAGGATTATTAGTTTTGGCCCCGGTTAATTTGGCTAATGCTGCCAATGTATCTGTAAGCCATTTACCGAAAACTCCTATTTATAGGGTGGTACTTTCCAGTGAAGTAGGACAGAAGCCGGCGGCGCAAAATTGCACCTATGAATATAAGGGACAAGTTATTAAGGTGACTAAGAAAACTACTATTAACTTGAACACCAAGACGCCCCCGATTTCAACTCCTGCTCCCCAACCCGTACCTAGTCCGTCACCAAATCCGACCCCGACACCTGCTCCTAATCCAGCACCGGTAGTCGAGTTTAGCGCTATGCAAACGGAAATGTTAGGATACATAAATGGGGAAAGGGCCAAGGCGAATCTGGCTCCTTTAGCTCTTGATAAAGCATTAGCTGAAGGTGCTGCGGTAAAATCAAAGGACATGGCGGTCAATAATTATTTTAGCCATACTTCACCTACTTATGGCAGTCCCTTTGCCATGATGAAAGATAGAGGTATTACTTATCGCCTGGCCGCTGAAAATATTGCTAAAAATACTACGGTAAAAGGGGCCCATAATGCTTTCATGAACTCATCCGGGCACCGGGCTAATATTCTAAACTCCGGGTTTAGTAAAGTTGGCCTGGGCTTTTACCAAGAAGGAAAATACTTATACATTACCCAATGGTTTACTAATTAAATAGTTTTAAAAACACCAGGAGAGTTTATCAGACACTCTTCTGGTGTTTTTTTATTTTTTTAATAATAAACAGGAAATGTTCACTAGATCTATATTTTGGGCATTTTTTAACCATCTTGCTGGTAGTTGGGAGCTTAAATTAGGCTAAAGTTTTTGGTCCTGGCCGACGATAATTAAAATAATATATATAGCAAGGAGGCTTTTATATGCGGGTTGAAGGGCAAGGGATGGCTGTAGACTATCGCCCCGCAAAAGGTGAGGTTAAGGGAGTTGAATTTCCCCGGGGTAATAATAGGAGTAATGAAAAGATAGGCTTAAAGGATATTAAGGTTGAGCAACGTCCGGAACAGCAATCTCCCGAACAGCGGGTGAACAAGGAAGCATTACAGGAAGCAGTAAAGACTGCCAATGATGCTATAAAGTTTTCTAATTATCATTTGCAATTTAGGCTCCATGAGGCTAGCGGACGCTATCAAGTGAAAGTCCTGGACAGTGTTACTGAGGAGGTAATAAGGGAAATTCCGGCTGAAAGCATATTGGAGTTTTCGGCTAACATCAAAAGAATGTTAGATGAAGCGGTAGGTTTTTTTGTTGACGAGACTGTCTAACTAACGGAATTTTGGTTTCTATTAGAGCTTAAGCGATCCCATCTTAATTAAGTTGGAAAAGAATTAAGGGAGAAGGTTTTTTCCCTTACACGGAGGAATAAGTTATGAGTATGAATGCCCAAGTTTATAATCAGTATAAAAAGGCTACGGTGGAAACGGCTTCACCGGGAAGATTATTGCTAATGCTTTATGATGGGGCGATTAAGAATATAAATAATGCTATAATTGCTATTAATACTAAGGATAATAATAAAGCCCATAACGATATTATTAAAACCCAAGATATTATAATGGAATTAATGTCCACCTTGAACATGGATTATGAGATTTCTAAAAGCCTTTACAGTTTATATGATTTTCTAATGAACCGTTTAATCGAAGCTAATATTAATAAAGATGCTAAGATGCTGGAAGAAGTAGCAGTGTTCGTAGGCGAATTAAGAGATACCTGGCAAGAAGTAGTTAAAAAGCAAAGTAATGCCCAGATGGCCAACCCGGCCAATAATGTGGCTAGTTTTAGCTTGAAAGGCTGATTTTATGGATACTAAACCTGATAATTTATTGGCTCTCTTTCGGAGTCTGCTTAATGTTTCCCAACAAATGTTAGATATTACGCAAAAGACTGAGGAAGAAGAGGATTTTACTATAGAGCTTACGAATTTAATTGAAAAACGGGCCGAATTGATGCAAGGAATTGATGCCATTGAAGCCCGAGTAGATACTGCGGATGGTTTGAATGATGAAGATAAATTAGCTGTAAAACAAATTATTAAACAAATACAGGAAACCGATGATAAGGTATCACATCATTTAAAAAGCCAGATGCATATTTTGCGGGAGAAAATAGGCAATGTAAAGCAGAATAAGAAAGCTCAAACTGCCTATTTAGGCAGTGAAGACCAAGCTGACGGATGGTTTTTTGACAGCAGGAAGTAAGGAACTTAGTTATGAAAAATGATTATTTAGGTAAAATAATTGCTAACTATAAAGCCCAATGTGAGTTATATAATCAACTTCTTCATTTATCTTCTAGGCAAGTCGAATTATTGAAGGATAATAAGGAGACGGTGGCAGAAAATATACATTCGCTCTTAATGACTAGAAAGATTATGATGGATGAAGTAGCTACTCTTAATGAAGTAAATAAGAACCTGCAGGAGGCTTTACTGGTAGATTTAAAGCTGGAGAGATTTAGTTTAAGTGTGCTGGAAGGTGTAGTTGAGCCTACTCTTTATAATGAGTTAAAAGAAGTAATATCATCAATGAGTACTTTGCTGTATCAGATTAATGAAAACGACAAAATTAATGAAGCTTTAATTAGGCAAAATTTTAGGCAAAAAAGAGCCATATCAACTTCCAAGGCTAGTGGAGCTTACCAAAAAGCTATGCAAAATTCCGCCCCGGAAAAACCAGCTAAACCCTAGTAAATAGGCACTTCATATTTCCTGCCGCTTTCTTGCTATTTTAATTTCTGAAGTATATAATAAATTTACTGGTAAGGTAAGTTATCTTGTACTAACCGGTAAAATCAAATAACAAAGTGAGGGATTTTTCTAAATGTTTGAAGACAAAACATTAGTATGCCAAGATTGCGGTCAAGACTTTGTATTCACCACTGGTGAACAGGAATTCTATGCTGAAAAAGGTTTTGAAAATGAACCTAAACGTTGCAAAGATTGCCGAACTAATCGCCGTAACAACAGTCGCAATACTGGCAGTAGAGCTCCTCGTCAGATGTTTGATGCAGTTTGTGCTAACTGTGGGGCTGAAACCCAAGTTCCTTTTAGACCTGTAGAGGGTAGACCTGTTCTTTGTCTAGATTGTTTCCAGCAACAAAAAGAAGCAGCGTATTAATTAAAGGAATATTACACCGGGCTTAGGCCCGGTTTTGTATTTTAAAAGCAAATTTATGCCACATTTTTACATAATATTAACCATAAATCTAATACTATAGTTAGAATTGTTAAAAAGGGATTTTATATGGGCGGGGCGAATAATATATATATATACAACCGGGAAAGGAGTGGTCACATGAAGTTAGAAATAAGAGGAAAAAATATCGAAGTCACTACTGCTCTGAAGGAATATACCACTAAACGGCTTTCCAAGTTGGAAAAGTATCTTGATGATGTAAAGGAGGCCCAGGTTGCTCTATCAGTTGAAGGAGAATTGCATAAAGTAGAAGTTACTATTCCCTTAAATGGAATGTTTTTAAGAGGTGAAGAAGCTACCGATGATATGTATACCTCTATTGACATGGTAGAAGATAAGCTGGAAAAACAGTTAGAAAAGTATAAAACTAAATTATATAGACACCACCGCGGTATTGGACTTAGAAAGGCAGTAAGAGAAGAAATTGAGCAGGAGCTAAAAGCAAATGATAAGGGTGCGGAACCTTTTAAAATTGTACGTACCAAAAAGTTTGCCCTAAAACCCATGGACGAAGAAGAGGCTATTATGCAAATGAACCTTGTGGGCCATAACTTTTTCGTTTTCTTTAATGCGCAAAGCGAAGAAGTGAATGTCGTATATAAACGTAAAGATGGGAATTATGGGTTAATTGAGCCAAACTTTGATTAGTTGAAGCTAGTTAGGTAAAAGTGCTAAAATATTATATCATGCTTAGATATAGTGAGGAACCGTATGGTTCCTCTTTTTTTGCACTATCAGAAAGTATAACAATCATAATGTTGATAGTATAAGAAAAACTAGGCTTGCGCGTGAAACCTTAAAAGCGATTGCAGGGAGCATCAGGAGTGCATGCCCGTAAGTGCGGGTAAGAACTTGACATACCCTACGAGTAGAAGCAAGCCAATTTTTTCTAAAGAAAGAAGGAGAAGTAAAAATGATTAAAAAATTTGTACAAAAGTTATTAGATGATAATGAAAAGGAAGTTAAAAAGCTCAGCAAGGTAGTAGAACAAATTAACGCTTTGGAGCCGCAGTTTGAGAAGCTAAGTGACGAGGACTTTCCTAAGAAAACTCAGGAATTTAGGGAAAGATTAAAGAAAAATGAATCATTAAACGATATATTACCTGAGGCCTTTGCTTTAGTAAGAGAAGCCTCCAAACGAACTTTAGGTATGCGGCATTTTGATGTACAGCTTATCGGCGGGATGGTCTTACACTCGGGGAGAATTTCCGAAATGAAAACTGGTGAAGGTAAGACCTTGGTAGCAACCTTGCCGGCTTATCTGAATGCTTTAGAAGGCAAAGGAACTCATATCGTAACCGTTAATGACTATCTGGCTAGCCGTGATGCTGACTGGATGAGACCGGTTTATGAAATGTGCGGCCTTACCGTAGGTTTAATTGTACACGGCTTGAGTTATGATGAACGCCGGGCTGCTTATCATTGTGATATTACTTATGCAACTAATAATGAACTAGGTTTTGATTACTTGTGTGATAACATGGTGGTGGTGGCAGAGAATATGGTACAGCGTCCGCTGCATTATGCCATCATAGACGAAGTGGACTCCATATTAATTGATGAAGCCAGAACTCCCTTAATTATTTCGGGAGAAGGGGATAAGCCTACTACTCTTTATTATCAGATTGCTAAGTTTATCCCGCGTTTAACCAAGGAAGAGGATTATAAGGTAGATGAGAAAGCCCATTTAGTAACTTTAACTGAAGAAGGGGTAAAAAAGGTCGAGAAATATTTCGCGGTAGATAATTTATCGGAAAATATGGAATTGGCTCATCATACTAACCAAGGTCTGAAAGCTTACTGTTTAATGCACCGTGATAAAGACTATGTGGTAAAAGATGATCAAGTAGTAATAGTAGATGAATTTACGGGCCGCCTTATGTTTGGCCGTCGTTATAGCGATGGACTCCACCAGGCTATTGAAGCTAAGGAAGGAGTCAAGATTGAGAAGGAATCGCAAACTTTAGCTACTATAACCTTCCAGAATTACTTCCGTATGTATAAGAAGCTGGCGGGAATGACGGGTACGGCTAAAACCGAAGAAGAGGAATTTCGCAAGATTTATGGGATGGATGTATTAGTTATACCTACCCACAGGCCGATGGTAAGATATGACCGCGCTGATGTGATTTACCGCAGTGAAGAGGGTAAGTTTAAGGCGGCAGTAGCAGATATTGTAGAGCGCCACCGTAAGGGACAGCCTGTTTTAGTAGGTACTATCTCTATAGAAAAATCAGAGATGTTAAGTGGGATGTTAGGCAAGTATGGAGTTAAGCATCAAGTTTTAAATGCTAAACACCATGAAAAGGAAGCCGAAATCATTGCTCTGGCCGGTCAGGTGGGAGCAGTTACCATTGCTACTAATATGGCGGGTCGAGGTACTGACATTGTTCTGGAGAATGGTGTTCAAGACTTAGGCGGCTTATATGTATTAGGTACCGAACGTCATGAATCACGCCGCATAGATAACCAGTTGCGGGGTCGTTCCGGCCGGCAGGGAGATGCAGGGGAGTCTAAGTTTTATGTTTCTTTAGAAGATGATTTAATGCGTTTATTTGGCTCAGCTAATATTGAAGGGCTTATGGATAGAATTGGCATGGATGATGATATGCCCATTGAAAATAGAATTATTTCCCGAGGGATTGAGAATGCCCAGAAGAAGGTAGAAGCCCGGAACTTTAGCATTAGAAAGAATGTTTTGGAATATGACGATGTTATTAACCAACAGCGGGAAGTTATCTATGGAGAAAGGCGCAAAGTCTTATATGGTGAAGAATTAAAAGAAACTATTCTGAGCATGATGGATGATGTTATTGAACAAGTAGTCGAAAACTATGCCGGAGAAACTAAGTATTCTGATGAATGGGATTTAGAGGGCTTATTAGCTTATGTAGAACAAAATGTTATTCCCGAAGTCGATTTTACTACTGCTGATTTAGTAGGAATGACTAAACATGACATGAGGAACTTTTTAGCTGACCGTACTAAAAATTTATACGAAGCCCGGGAAGAGGAACTAGGCCCGGATACTATGCGGGAGCTGGAAAAGGCCATTATGTTAAGGATTATCGACGAAAAATGGATGGATCATATTGATGCCATGGATCAGCTTAGGAATGGAATCTCGCTTAGAGCTTATGCTCAAAGAGATCCTTTGATTGAATATAAGTTTGAAGCATTTGAAGCTTTCCAAGCTATGGTTTTCACCATTAAGGAAGATGTAGTACGCTATATTCTTCGGGTTCGGGTAGTAGCCAGGCCGGAAGAAAGGAAAATGGTAGCCAACCATGGCGAAGAAGATGTGAAGAAACCCGTTAAGGTGGGAGAGAAAATAGGTCGAAATGACCCTTGCCCCTGTGGCAGTGGTCAGAAATATAAAAAATGTTGTGGTAAAGGAGTTAACTGATGGATCTAGCGACTTTAATAGGCTTATTAGTTGGCCTAGGTGGGTTAATAGGTGGTTTTTTACTTGAAGGCGGACATGGTAGTATGCTTATGGTCAAAACGGCAGCTATCATAGTCTTCGGGGGTACTTTTGGAGCAGTTATCGTTAGTTTTACGACGGAAGAGTTAAGACATGTGCCCGAAGCTCTTAAAAATGTATTTTCCCAAAAGCAAGTAGATTATATGACGGTTTTAAACCAAATCGTAAATACCGCTGATAAAGCCCGTCGGGAAGGACTATTAAGTTTGGAAAGTCAGCTATCTGAGATTGATGATGAGTTTTTAACCCGGGGTTTGCAATTAGTTATAGATGGTACTGATCCCGAGTTGACCAGAAATATGTTGGAAATGGAAATTGAAGCTTTTGAAAAAGAAAAAATGATAGGCTCGGAAATTTTCATGGTAGCAGGGGGATATGCTCCTACTATGGGTATTATCGGAACCGTCATGGGTCTGGTCCATGTGTTAAGCAGTATTTCTGAACCGGACAAACTAGGGGGAGCTATAGCGGTAGCTTTTTTAGCTACTCTTTATGGAGTAGCCTCAGCTAATGTTTTATGGCTGCCTTTTGGTACTAAGTTACGAATTAAGGCGGAAAAAGAAGTTTATCTGCGGGATTTAATATTAGAAGGTATTTTATCTATTCAAGCAGGAGAGAACCCCCGTGTCATCAGGGAGAAGTTGATTACTTTTTTACCGACTGATATCAGAAAAGTTTCGGCTGCGGAAGAAAAGGCCATAGAAATGAGGATGTGATAATATGGCCAGACTTCGCAAAAATAAGAAGGATTTTAGTAAAGAAGGTGGACAGGAACGGTGGCTGGTAACTTATGCTGATTTAATTACTCTCTTGATGATTTTTTTTGTATTGATGTATACTATGAGCCAGGTTGATGCTAAAAAATATGAGGCGGTAGCTAATTCGCTAAGTATAGTACTAACCGGAGAAGCCCTTACCGTTCTGGATGCCCAAGGCCCTTCTGTAGTTCCGGGGTTATCGGGACAATCATTGCCGGAAGGACCGGAAGCTGGTTCAGATAATCAAGCCCAGCTTAATGAAGTCAAAGCCCTAATTGAAGAGTTTATTGCTAATCAAGATGCCGGCAAAGGAGCAGGAGTCACTGGAGCGGGAGGAACAGGAACTAAACTAAGTGAACATATAATAGTATATGAGCAAGAACGAGGCTTAGTTATTAGTTTCAAAGACACTTTGCTTTTTAATAGCGGTTCGGACGACTTGGCGCCCCCAGCCCGTAATATTATTAAACAGGTAGGAACTGCTTTAGCAAACTTGCCTAATTATATTAGAGTAGAAGGACATACGGATGATTTGCCCATTAACACGGCTAGATTTCCTTCTAATTGGGAATTATCAGTATTAAGGTCAGCTAATGTAGTACATGTATTAGCTGAAGAGGCTAAGATTCCGGCGGACCGACTATCCATCATTGGTTATGGTGAATACCGCCCCTTAGTTCCTAATGATAATACGCTTAATCGGTCTATGAATCGCAGGGTAGATATAGTAATCTTGAAGAAAAAATACGACTACTTCGAACCACCTACTATGGTGAGTGAGGAGTAAAGCGTATTTCACGCCTAATAAATAAGGGAGGGTTAGTTATGATTGAAAATCCTATCGGTGTCTGTAATGAAATCATTAACCGCCTAAACGAGATGAGGGTTTCACTTTGACATTGCAGCTAAAGAACAGGAAATATTGCGGTTAGAAGATAAAACTACTAGTCCTGATTTTTGGGATGATAATAAGGAAGCCCAAAAGGTTTTAAAAAGGCTTAGTGAACTTAAGGATGAGGTTGTAAGCTTTAATGAGCTTTATGAAGGCTTCGGCTATATCTTGGAGATATTGGAAATTGCCGAAGAGGAAGGAGAAGCCGAGCTCTATAAGGAAACTATTAAGGAATTGGTGAAGTTACAGAAACAGTTCCGGGAGTATGAACTCCTGATTTTATTTTCTGGAGATCATGATATAAATAATGCCATAGTTTCGTTACATGCGGGTGCCGGAGGCACCGAAGCTCAGGATTGGGCGGAAATCCTCCTACGTATGTATACCAGATGGGCAGCGGACTCCGATTATGGGGTGGAGATTCTTGATTATTTAGCCGGTGATGAAGCCGGGGTTAAGAGTGTAACTTTCCTGGTTAAGGGTCCTTATGCTTTTGGTAAATTAAAATGTGAAGAAGGAGTCCACCGCTTAATTAGGATTTCACCCTTTGATTCCTCAGGCCGCCGACATACTTCTTTTGCTTCCATGGCGGTATTGCCTGAGATTGATGATGATGTAGCCATAGATATTAAGGCGGAAGATTTAAGAATAGATACCTACCGTTCAGGAGGAGCCGGAGGGCAGCATGTGAATAAAACTGATTCAGCCGTTCGCATTACCCATTTGCCTTCGGGAATAGTGGTGCAATGTCAAAACCAGCGTTCCCAACATGCTAACCGCCTAGCGGCTATGAAGATTTTAACCGCTAAACTTTACGAGTTGAAGGAAAAAGAACGGGTGGATAATCTACAAAGCTTAAAGGGAGAATATAAGGAAATAGCCTGGGGCAGTCAGATTAGGACTTACACTTTAAATCCTTTTAACTTAATTAAAGATCACCGCACTAATTGGGAAGTAGGCAATGTTCAGTCGGTTCTGGACGGAGATTTAGACGATTTTATTTATGCTTATCTACAACAACAGGTACAAACTGTTTAACTAAATAAGGAGGTTACTGTGCAAGAGATTAATGATTCAGCAGTGGAAAAAGTGGCAGCTAAGGCTAAAATTATTCGGCAAAATATTATAAAAATGCTGGGAAAAGCCGGTTCCGGTCATACCGGAGGTTCTTTATCGGCAGCCGATATATTGGCCTGTCTTTATTTTTGGGAAATGAATATAGATCCGGATAATCCGAATTTTGCAGACCGGGACCGCTTTGTTTTAAGTAAAGGACATGCCGCACCGGTGCTTTATGCTACTCTAGCAGAAAAAGGTTATTTTGCGGCAGAAAAGTTAGAGACTTTGCGTAAATTAGGCAGCCCTTTACAAGGTCATCCTGATATGCGCAAATTACCAGGAGTAGAAGCTTCCACCGGTTCTTTAGGCCAAGGTATCAGCTGGGCAGTAGGGATGGCTTTAGCCGGTAAAATTGATAATAAGGATTACCGGGTTTATAGTATGTTAGGAGATGGCGAGCTTCAGGAAGGCATGGTATGGGAAGCCTTAATGGCCGCCGCTCATTATAAACTGGATAATCTATTAGTGTTTTTGGACCATAATGGGTTGCAAATTGACGGCAAGATTACCGAGGTGTTATCACCCGAACCGGTCGCAGATAAATTTAGGGCCTTTGGCTTTGAAGTAATAAATATTGATGGACATAAGCCGGAAGAAATAATGCAGGCTCTGGAAAAGGGACGCAGTATTAAGGGGAAACCTACCGCAGTTATTGCCCAAACGGTTAAGGGCAAAGGCTGCTCCTTCATGGAAAACCGGGCCGAATGGCACGGAGTGGCCCCTAATGCCGAGGAAGTAGAAAAGGCGTTGGCGGAGTTGGGGTAGTTTTTAATTAGACCCTGATTTTCTTTTTTGTAGGGGCGACCTTCGGTCGCCAGTAATCCTGACCCCTAACCATTAATTTTTAAGGAGGATTATTTTGGAGAAGCAAGCTACTCGTGATGCTTATGGTAAAGCATTAGTAGAACTAGGTAAAATATATGATGATATTGTAGTATTAGATGCGGATTTATCTAAATCAACTAAAACGGCCGAGTTTGCTAAGCATTTCCCCCACCGGTTTATTAATGCCGGTATTGCGGAACAAAATATGATCGGGATGGCCGCCGGATTAGCCGCCGCCGGTAAGACGGTATTTGCCAGTTCATTTGCGATTTTTGCGGTAGGCAGGGCGTTTGAACAAGTAAGGAATTCATTAGCTTATGCTAATCTTAATGTAAAAGTATGTGCTACCCATGCGGGAGTTACGGTAGGTGAAGATGGAGGCTCCCACCAGTCCATTGAAGATATAGCCATTATGCGGAGTATTCCTAATATGATGGTAGTTGTACCTGCAGATGGAGTTAGTACCCAAAAGGCTTTGTTTAAATTATATGATCATAAAGGCCCGGTCTATTTACGCTTAGGACGTCCTTCCGTGCCTATACTATATGAGGAGAATACTGATTTTAAGTTAGGTAAAGGTATAGTGCTCAGAGAAGGAGTAGACGCCACTTTGATTGCTTGCGGTATTATGGTGGCTAAGGCTTGGGAAGCTGCCCAACAGCTAAATGAAAAAGGTATTAATGTCTCAGTAGTAGATATGCATACGATTAAGCCTATAGATAAAGAGTTAATAATTCGCCAAGCTCAGGCCACTAAAGCGATTTTAACTATAGAGGAACACAGTATTATGGGAGGATTGGGCGGAGCAGTTTGCGAAGTAGTCAGCGAAAATTATCCGGTACCGGTAATGCGCATGGGTATAAACGACGTTTTTGGACAATCCGGCAGTCCCGAGGAACTATTGCAACATTATAATCTAACTGTTCCACAAATAATACAAAATGTCCAGAATTTACTTAAAAAGAAGGACTAATAAAAAAGGAATTTAGGGTATTTTTGTAGAACCACCATTAACGGTGGTTTTTTTTATTTTATACCGTTTTTGAATTTGGAGGGAGATAAATGCTGGTTCAGTTTTACAATGTCTCCAAAATATATCCTAATGGAGTAAAAGCTTTAGATGATGTTTCCTTAAAGATAGATAGAGGAGAATTTTTGTTTCTAATGGGGCCTAGTGGGGCAGGCAAATCAACTTTAATCAAGATGTTGTTTAGGGAGGAAAAACCTACCCGCGGGCAAATTTTTATTGCTTCACGCAGTATTGTACGTATGAAAAGAAGCGAAGTGCCTAGCTTGCGCCGTAGTATGGGCATAGTATTCCAAGACTTTAAGCTTTTGGAAAATAAAACGGTGAGCGAGAATGTAGCTTTTGCTATGGAAGTAGTAGGGGCAAATCCCCGCGATATTAAAAATCGCGTATCGGAAGTAATTAGTTTAGTAGGTCTGGGCGGGAAAGAACAAGCCTTTCCCGGCGAATTATCGGGTGGAGAACAACAGCGGGTAGGTATAGCCCGCGCTATTGCTAATCAGCCTTTAGTCTTAATAGCTGATGAGCCTACCGGTAATTTAGATATTGATACTTCTAATGAAATTATGGATTTGCTATACAGCATTAACCGGAAAGGCACTACTATAATTATGGCTACTCATGCCCGGGAACTGGTAAAAGCTGCTCATAAGCGCGTTATAATGCTAGAAAAAGGTCGAATTGTCAGAGACGATTCTACTGGGGAGTTAGCATTATGATGATAAGAAACCTCATATATTTTATTCGTGAAGCATTTAGATCATTAAGACGTAATAACTTACTAACCTTTGCCACTATTTCAACCGTGAGTATTTGTATTTTAATTTTAGGTATCGCAGTCCTTATTACTATGAATGCCAGCCAGTTTATGACTAAGCTGGAGTCAGATGTAGAAATTGTAGCCTACCTGGATAAATCAACTACCGGTTCACAAATTGCGGACATAAAAGAAGAAATTAAAAATATTCCAGGGGTAAAGGATATCACCTTTGTATCCCGGGAAGAAGCTTTAAAAAGCCTGCAAAAGACTTTAAGCAAGGATAAATATGATTTAGAAGAAACTTTAGAAAAGAATCCTTTACCTGATTCTTACCGTATAAAAGCTGCTAATCCTCATGATGTACCGGATATAGCCGAAAAGGTAGAAGATATTCATGGTGTTACCGAGGTTAGCTATGGTAAAGGTGTAGTAGAAAGGCTTTTCGAGGTTACTAAATGGGTGCGTTGGGTCAGTATGGTTTTAATTGGCTTATTAGCCTTTGGCGCTATTTTCCTTATTGCTACTACCATCCGGCTGGCTATATTTGCCCGGCGTAAAGAGGTTTACCTCATGAAACTAATTGGGGCTACCGATTGGTTTATCAGATGGCCCTTCTTTATAGAAGGGATTATTTTAGGCTCTATAGGCTCCCTGATTTCTATTTTGATTTTAGCCGGGGGCTATCAATCCCTAGTTGGACATATGGATACTTTATTTTTCATGCCTTTAGTTACCGGGCAAGATGCTTTAGTACCGTTATATCTTTCCTTAATAGGAGCAGGGGCAGTTTTAGGAGTCTTAGGGACTTTAATATCATTGAATAGATTTTTAGATGTGTAGTGTTTATTTAATGATTAGTTAATAACATGCAGTGGGAAATGAAGAAAACTCCCGCTGAAAAAAGTTTCACTTGGTAAGGAGGGGTTTTTGGAGTGAGGAGAAGTAAAAAGTTTATTTCCATAACTTTAAGTATGGCACTTTTAATTACATGTATATTGCCGGCTTATGCAGATGAACTGGAAGAACAACAAAGGCAATTGCAAGATGTTAGCCGCCAAATCAATCAAAATGAAAAACTGGTGCAGGAGAAAAAACAGCAGGAAAAAACAATAATGGGGCAGATTAATTCTATCGAAAAAAATATTAGTAACACTGAAGGTAAGATTAGTTCTTTAGCCGAGAATATTGCTATGTTAGAAGATTTTATTAATCGCACCGCAGAAGATATTGCCGCCAGTGAAAAGGAGTTAGCTCAAAAGGACGAACTGCTTAGCGAGCGTTTAGAATATATTTATAAACAAGGTAATGTATCATATATGGAAGTATTGTTCTCTGCGACTGATATTAAGGACTTTTTAACCCGTTATGATATGTTAAATCTAATCGTGGAACAAGATGTTGAACTTATTGAAACTATTAATAAGCAAAAAAATGACCTTAAGATGAAGAAAAGTGATTTAGAAGTAAAGCAAAAAGAATTAGTAGGGATAAGGGATAATGAACAATCCTTAAAAAATGAATTAGATTCCCAAAAGAATGAAAAACAAAAGTTATTATCTACTGTAGCTACCGAAAGAAAGGCTTATGAAGAAGCTTTAGCCGAACTGGAAAAGGCTTCTGCTCAAATTGAAGCCATGATCAGGCAGATTCAAGCCGCCAATGGAGGAGCAATGTTAGGTACCGGAGTTATGACTTGGCCGACTCCGGGCTATAAAGGCATAACTTCCCCCTATGGCATGAGATTTCATCCTATTGTAAAAGAACGCAGAATGCATACCGGAGTTGATATCGGAGCACCTATGTCGGCTTCCATCGTAGCGGCTGACAGTGGGACCGTTATTTTTACCGGTTGGATGAGTGCTAATGGTAACACTACCATTGTAGACCATGGCAACGGCATTTCCACCGTATATGCTCATCAAAGCAAGTTTGTATCCTCAAAAGGTGATGTAGTAGTTAAAGGACAAGAAATAGGCAAGGTAGGCAGTACCGGCTGGAGCACCGGCCCTCATTTACATTTTGAAGTACGTGTAAATGGTACTCACACTGATCCTATGCCTTATATTAAGTAAGGAGTATGAAGGGTAAGGAGTGAGGAGTAGGGGAAAGGTGTACCCTCTAGGGACTACCGATGCTCCTGACAGTCGCTATATGGTTGTAATTTTTAATATGATTTATGAGGGAAGCTTAAGCTTCCCTTATATTTTTAATAAAAATCCAGGTAGTTTCTGTATTTAATTAATTGTTTTAACTTTTCTATTGGAGTAACATAATACTGATAGGGAATTAATAAATATAGTATATGGTGGTGAAGAATTGAGAAAATCTACTTGGTTTAAAGGGCTTAATATATTTTTTTCCTTAACAGGTATGCTGGTAATAGGAAGCCTAATTTTTCTTTTCCTTACGAATTTAAGTGGTATAGGGACATTTTTAAGTGTGTTAGGGTTAGTTAAAACTCAATCACTTCATGATATTAATTCTTCCAGTTTAATTCAAGGGGCAACGGCTGGAATAGTTGATTCTCTTGATGATCCTTATTCAAAATACTTAGATAAAGATACCTGGCAGGAATTAAAGATTCGCTTGGAAGCTCAATTTGGAGGAATAGGGGTATATATATCCCAAGATGAACAAGGCCGGCTTAAAGTAGTGGCACCTATAAAAGGAACTCCGGCTTTTGCCGCAGGGGTTCTACATAACGATATTATTATTGCTATTAATGGAGAAGCAACTACCCATATGACTCAGGATGAAGCTGCTAATCTCATGCGAGGTGACCCGGGAACTCAAGTGATTTTAACTGTATACCGGGAGTCAGACGGGGGCGAACATGATTTTAAAATTGTTAGAGAAATTATTAACGTTCCTTCCGTAGAAGATCAAGTGTTAGAAGATAATCCTGAAATTGGCTATATCAAGTTGAATCAATTTCATAGCCAATCACCTCAAGAAATGGCAGATAGTATGAATCGCCTTTTAGAGCAAAGTAAAATCAAAGGCCTTATTTTAGATTTACGGTTTAATGGGGGAGGAGACTTTGATGCGGCTATATCAATAGCCGGAATTTTCCTGGATGGGGATGAAGTTGTCAGTGTAGTAAATGGCAAGGGAACGGAAAGAATTTTTCGGGCTACAGCCGGTAAGGTAGATATTCCTTTAGTGGTTTTGGTTAATTCTGATAGTGCCAGTGCTTCCGAGATATTGGCCGGTGCTTTGCAGGATAATAAACGGGCGGTGTTAGTGGGTGAAAAAACTTACGGCAAAGGCTTAGTACAAACGGTATATCCTCTGCGGGATGGGGGAGCCTTAAAATTAACTACCTCGAAATATTTTACTCCTAATGGCACTGATATAAATGAGATAGGTATTAACCCCGATTATGAGGTAAATTTAGACCTGCAAAGTAATGAAGATGTACAGCTTAAGAAGGCTATCGAGGTACTGAAAAGCCAAATATTTTAGAGAACTAATGTTAGTAGGAACGGTTTTTAATTCGTGATTTTGGAAAGCAGAGTATATTACTCTGCTTTTCTTATACTTTTCCCAATTACTAGGGGCAAAAATCGAGAAAAGTCCTAGTTTTTCTTAACAGTATGGAGGTGTTAGAGTGGATTTTATCCTAGCAGTCTTAGCTATGATGGGGCAGGTTATTATAGATTCTTTTTCTTCACCGTTATTTATCATACTATATATACTGCTTTTTGTTTTAATTAGCTGGCAGTATAGGCGGGTGGAGAATTTATCATCTACTATCATCTATTCTAAACGCAGGATTTATTTTAAATCAGCTTTATTATCTACCTTTCTGGGAATATTCGGGGGAGTAATAGGTAGTGTTTTATTAGTATTTATCGGGATAGATTTGCAAAGTGTGGGTATTTTACCCTTGTGGATTATTGCCTTAGGCTTAATGCTAATTAGTCCCCGCTATTTATGTTTTGCTTATGCGGGGGGAATATTGGCTATTATTAGTTTGGTTTTTGATTATCCCCAAATAAGCATTCCTCAACTTATGGGGTTAATTGCTATATTGCATATGGTGGAAAGTGTATTAATTATGTTAAATGGGCATTTTAATGCGATACCAGTCTATGTAAAACAAGGCGGGGAAATGCGAGGCGGCTTTAACTTGCAAAAGTTTTGGCCTCTGCCTTTAATAGCTTTAGTCAGTACCGGTATAGCAGATCCGGGCAGTGGAGTGATGATGCCGGAATGGTGGCCATTATTAGGTGATTATGGAGGATTGGATCAAAGTTATACTTATACTTTGCTGCCTGTTTTAGCTGTATTAGGATATGGCGACCTTACTACCACGCGAACTCCGGGTCAGAAGGCTAATAAATCTGCTTTGCACTTACTGGCTTTTAGTTTAATTTTGTTAAGTTTATCAGTTTTAGCTTCTAACTGGACTATTTTTCTGCCGGTAGTAGCCTTATTTAGCCCTCTAGGCCATGAGCTGGTAATATGGTTAGGAATGAAAGAAGAAAGGTCTAAAAAACCTAAATATATTAATCCTTCTATAGGGGTAGGGGTTTTACATATGGAAGCTGCTTCTTTAGCTGCCCGGGCCGGGCTGAAAGCGGGGGATATAATCTTAAGCCTTAATAAGGCAGTAGTTAATGACCAACGGGAAGTCCAGGAGTTAGTTAGTGAGGCGGTTAATAATGTGGTATTTGAAATTAAGCGCGATCAGCAAATAGTTCATTTAACGGCTAAAAAGTATCCTGATGATGAATTAGGTATAATATTTGTTCCTGATGGCAGGGTTAAGAGGTATTTAACGGTAAAAGAGGATAGCTGGTTTGATTTATGGCGCAGGCACTTTAAAAGTAAGGGGTAAGGTGTGAGGAGCAAGGTGTAGGGGCGGCCTTGGGCCGCCGGGGGTTTAACTGGCGACCAAAGGTCGCCCCTACATAAAATTAAAACAGTGAAATCAGTGCCCGAAGGGTCAGCGTAAGTCAGCAACTTTAATAGCGACTGTAAGGAGCATCAGCAACCTTAGTAGTGACTGCAAGGAACATGAGTAGTCCTCGTAAGGGTGGTACTCGTAGAGTGCGTCAAACCCAAGTAGGCGAAGCCTATCATTATAGCTAGAACTTTGTCAGTCATCTCGGACGGTTTTTCCGGATTATTTTTAAAAATTCAAAACCCATATAGTATTAACATTTCACTTACAGGTTGAATATATTAGTATATATTTCTATGGCTTGAGGTGCTTTGAGGTGAATAAAGGTAAGATAAAATATATTTTTACCAGCAGCCATACTAAGAATGGGTTTTTTACATTTATTCCCGACTTAATTGAAGGATTGCGCCAGGTATATATTCTAAAAGGGCCGGCTGGTTCGGGCAAGTCTACTTTAATTAGGTTGCTGGGGGAGACCATGTGTGAGCAAGGTTATGAGATAGAATTTTGGGTATCGGCCATTGATCCTCTTAACCCTGATGGCGTTTATATTCCCCAGTTAGATGCCGCGGTAGTTAATGGGAGTCTGCCTAATCCCATTGACCCGTCTTATCCGGGAGGAATAGGCGAGATTATTAACTTAGGCGATTTTATAGATAAGGACGTTACCAGTGCTAAACGAAATGATATAGAAAAATTAATAGCTGAAGTAGCAGTTAAAAGTAAACAGGCATATTACTTATTAAAACAAGCCGATACCGTTAAACATGAAATCAAAAAAGTAGCCGCTAAACATTTGAATATGCCCAAGATTAAAAATCTAATAGATGACTTAGCTAAAGATATTTTAGAAGAACAACCCCGGGAAAAGCATTATTTTGCCAGTGCCTTGACTGCAGATGGAATGATAAACTATATAGATGAGCTTAGTGCCGGATGCCAAAAACGCTATATTCTTATTGGCCCTTCGGGCAGTGCTAAATCAACCATAATAAATGAATTAGCCTCTATATTTAAGGAAAAGGGATTTATTCTGGAATATTATCATAGCGGATTTGATGTAGATAGTCTGGATATGGTAATAATTAAGAATCTTCAGGTAGCTTTAGTTGATGGAGGTAATACTGAATTAACCATTAAGCCCTGGGATATAGTTATTGATATGACTACCATTCTGGAAAGCTATGAAGTAGATATGGCTGATATGCTAAAAAGTGAATCATACCGTAATTATGAAACCCTGATATTAGAAGCCCAAGCCCAGTTGGATAATATGCGCAGCAGTTTAAAAGGCTTAAAAAAAGTATATTCAGCTTTAACTGATTTTGAAAGCTTAGATGAAAAGCGCGAAAACCTGCGGGTACAGATAGTGAATCGGTGAGGCGTGAGGGGTAAGGTGTGAGACGTGGGTTTTTACCCCTCACTTCAAAAAACCCCTTGCACCTGACTTTAGTTATGTTATTATATTTACAAACATTTGTTCTTGAATGTTTTGGCGTCATGGATTCCGTTTAATGGAATGTTGTGAACGCCGTTTTCTACGTTTACATTTAAGTTGGCGTTTACCTGCGGAGGGTAGAAATATGAATAAATTTGCACTTCATTCGGAATATAAACCAACCGGAGATCAGCCTTATGCCATTGAGAAGTTGATTAAGGGCTTAGAATCCGGTCAGCGCGGACAAACTCTTTTAGGAGTTACCGGGTCAGGTAAGACTTATACTATGGCCCAGATTATTGCCGGGCTGCAAAGGCCCACCTTAGTAATGGCTCCTAATAAGACTTTAGCCGGTCAGCTTTATGCGGAGTTTAAACAGTTTTTTCCCGAAAATGCTGTGGAATATTTTATAAGTTACTATGATTATTATCAACCTGAAGCTTATGTACCCTCTTCAGATACTTATATTGAAAAGGATTCTTCCATAAATGATGAAATAGATAAGCTGCGTCATTCGGCCACCGCTTCCTTGTTGGAACGGCGGGATGTGATTATTGTAGCTAGTGTGTCTTGTATTTATGGCTTAGGCTCCCCCCAGGATTATTACGAAATGGCTATCTCTTTGCGCCCGGGAATGGAAATAGCGCGGGATGTTTTGTTGCGTAAGCTGGTAGAAAACCAGTATGAACGCAATGAATTCGCCTTTACCCGGGGAGAGTTTAGGGTACGGGGTGATGTTGTAGAAATTTTCCCGGCCTCCACCGGGGAAAACGCGATTAGAGTCGAATTTTTTGGGGATGAAATAGACCGTATTATTGAATTTAATCCTTTAACCGGAGAAATTTTAGGCCGCCGGCTGCATATCATGATATTTCCGGCTTCTCACTTTGTCACTACCAGAGATCGCATGATAGCTGCGGCTGATGAAATAGAAAAAGAGCTTTATGAACAGGTAAGAAAGTTTAAAGCAGCAGATAAACTTATTGAGGCCCAGCGCATTGAACAACGAACCCGCTATGATTTGGAAATGATTAAGGAAATCGGCTATTGTAAAGGTATTGAAAATTACTCCCGCTATATAACAGGCCGGGCCCCGGGAGAACCGCCTTATACATTAATTGATTTTTTCCCCCCCGACTTTTTGTTGTTTATTGATGAGTCTCATATTGGGATACCCCAGATTAGAGGTATGTTTGAGGGAGATAGATCCCGTAAGCAAAATTTAGTCGATTTTGGGTTTAGATTGCCTTCAGCTTTAGATAACCGTCCTTTAAGGTTTAATGAATTTGATGCCAAGATTAATCAAATTATTTATGTTAGTGCTACTCCCGGCGACTACGAAATAGAGGCCAGCAGCCAAGTAGCCGAACAAATAATAAGGCCCACCGGATTAATTGACCCGGAAATTATTATTCGTCCCACCGAAAACCAGATTGATGATTTGATGGCGGAGATAAGACAAGTAGTAGAAAAAGGTTTTCGGGTTTTAGTAACTACTTTAACTAAACGTATGTCCGAGGATTTAACCGACTATTTAGCTGATGCTAATATTAAGGTGCGCTACATGCACTCGGATATTGATGCTTTAGAGCGGTTAGAAATTTTAAGAGAGTTGAGAACCGGAGCTTTTGATGTATTAGTAGGCATAAATCTGCTGCGGGAAGGATTGGATTTGCCCGAGGTAGCCTTAGTGGCTATACTTGACGCAGACAAAGAAGGCTTTTTGCGTTCGGCCCGGTCGCTGATTCAAACTATCGGCCGAGCGGCCAGGAACGTAGAAGGCCGGGTCATTATGTATGCTGACCGGATTACCCCCTCTATGCAGACGGCTATTGAGGAGACTAATCGGCGCCGGGAAAAGCAAATAGCTTACAATACGGCTAATAATATAACTCCGGAAAGCATTAAAAAAGCCGTTTATGCTTCCATTGAGGCTACTATAGCCGAAGAGCCGGGGCAGTATGATGTCAAGTATTTACGGGAAATGCCCGCGGAAGAAAGAAAGCGTCTGATCGGGGAAATGGAAATGGAGATGCGTAAAGCTGCGGACAAATTAGATTTTGAAAAAGCGGCTGAATTGCGGGATTTGATTAAACAGATGCAGCAGCCCAAAAGAAAACGTAAGTAGGGCAGCCCCAGGTTGCCGATGAAAATAGGGGAGATAAGCATGAGTAAGGATTTTATAATTGTTAAAGGAGCCCGGGAGCATAATTTAAAGAATATAGATGTGAAAATACCCCGGGATAAGCTGGTAGTATTTACGGGAGTTTCGGGTTCGGGTAAATCAAGCTTAGCTTTTGACACTATATATAGTGAAGGGCAGCGCCGCTATGTAGAATCATTGTCTACTTACGCGCGCCAATTTTTAGGGCAAATGGACAAGCCGGATGTTGATTATATTGAGGGGTTATCCCCTTCTATATCTATAGATCAAAAATCCACCTCTAATAATCCGCGTTCTACGGTAGGAACTGTAACGGAAATTTATGATTATTTAAGGCTGTTATTTGCCCGGGTAGGTAAACCTCATTGCCCGCAATGTGAAAGGCCTATCCAAAGACAAACTGTTGACCAGGTAGTAGATACCCTGCTCACTTTACCGGAAAAAAGTAAAATTAAGATATTAGCTCCAGTTATTAAAGGACAAAAAGGTGAGCATAAAAAGGTCTTGGCTAATCTGTTTAAAGATGGCTTTGTACGGGTATTAGTTGATGATTATGAATACACGGCTGAGGAAGAAATTAAATTAGAAAAAAATAAGAAACATAATATTAGTGCCGTAATAGACCGCTTAGTTATAAAAGAGGGCATAAGAAGCCGTTTGGCCGAGTCTTTAGAACTGGCTTTTGAACTTAGTGAAGGCACGGTTAATGTTTTACTGCTTAAGGACGAGGGCGAAGAAGAAATGACTTTTAGCCGGGATTTTGCTTGTCCGGAATGCAGCTTTAGTTTACCGGAGCTAAGTCCGCGGATGTTCTCCTTTAATGCTCCTTTTGGGGCTTGCCCTGAATGTGGCGGTTTAGGGGAAAAGTATGAAATAGACCCGGCTTTAGTAATAAATATGGATAAGAGTATAGATGACGGAGCCATTATTCCTTGGTCTAATAATTTTTACACTTACTATAATCAAATCTTAGCCGGAATGGCCAAGATTCATAAAATACCCTTGGATAAGCCCCTAAACGAATTAAGTAAAAAACAGCTTGATACCATTTTGTATGGTAATGGGGAAGAACGCATTAAGGTTTCCTACACTAATTCTTACGGAGAAAATAAATCCTTCCACACCAGCTATGAAGGGGTAATAAATAACCTTAGCCGCAGGTATGGGGAAACTAAATCAGATGCCGCCCGGGAGGAAATAGAAAAATATATGACTTCCAACCTCTGTCCCCAGTGTAAGGGCAAACGGCTCAGGCCTGAAATACTATGGGTTTTATTAGGTGAGGCTTCTATTAATGATGTAACTGCTATGTCGGTGAGAGATTCCTTAGATTTTTTCCATAATTTAAGTTTAGATGAAAGAGAAGCTTTTATTGCCCGGCAAGTTATAAAGGAAATTAAGGAAAGGTTATCTTTTTTAGTAGATGTAGGACTGGATTACTTAACCTTGAACCGGGCTGCCGGAACTTTATCTGGAGGTGAAGCCCAACGGATTAGGCTGGCTACTCAAGTTGGTTCCAGCTTGGTAGGAGTATTATATGTTCTGGATGAGCCGAGTATAGGCTTACATCCCCGGGATAATGACCGTCTGCTGGCTACCTTGCAGAGGTTAAGAGATTTAGGCAATACGGTAGTAGTAGTGGAGCATGATGAAGATACCATGAAAAACGCCGATTATATTGTAGATATTGGACCGGGAGCAGGAATCCATGGCGGAAAAGTTGTAGCCGCTGGAACTTATGAAGAAATATTAGCGGTAGAAGCATCTCTAACCGGACAATATTTATCCGGGCGTTTGGATATTGAAACTCCGGACACCAGACGGACGGGCAATGGAGAAAAGTTAGTAATTAAGGGAGCTAAGGAGCATAATCTTAAAAATATAGATGTGGAAATACCCCTGGGGCAAATGGTGGTAATCACCGGGGTATCAGGTTCAGGTAAGAGTACGTTAGTACAGGATATTATCTACCCGGGGCTCATGAAGCATATGACCCGGGGGCGTTATCGTCCCGGAGAACATATGGCCATAGAAAATATTGAAGCTTTGGATAAGGTAATAAATATTGACCAATCGCCCATTGGCAGGACTCCCCGCTCTAATCCTGCTACTTATACCGGCGCTTTTGATGGGATAAGAGAGCTTTTTTCCACTACCGAGGAAGCCCGTATGCGGGGCTATAAACAGGGCCGGTTCAGCTTTAATGTACGGGGCGGAAGATGTGAAGCTTGTTCTGGTGATGGAATCATCAAAATTGAAATGCACTTTTTGCCTGATGTGTATGTACCTTGTGAAGTATGTAAGGGAAAAAGGTATAATCGTGAAACTTTAGAAGTTAAATATAAAGGCAAAAATATCTCGGATGTGCTGGAAATGACCGTGGATGAAGCAGTAGATTTTTTCGAAAATATTCCTAAGGTTTACCGTAAAATGAAGGTTTTACAAGATGTAGGCTTAGGCTATATGCGCTTAGGTCAGCCGGCTCCTACTTTATCGGGGGGAGAAGCGCAAAGGGTAAAACTGGCTACCGAGTTATCCAAAAGGAGTACCGGAAAAACTTTTTATATTTTAGATGAGCCTACTACCGGTTTACACAAACATGATGTTAAACATTTGCTTAGTGTCTTGAGCCGCCTGGTAGATGTTGGCAATTCGGTAATAATAATTGAACATAATCTGGATGTAATCAAGTGTGCAGATTATTTAATTGATTTAGGCCCGGAAGGGGGAGAAAAGGGAGGCCAAATAGTTACCCAAGGCACTCCCGAAGAAGTAGCTAAATGTGAGGGTTCATATACGGGCCGATATTTGCGGTCTTTGCTGTAGAGTGATAGTGCGAGGGAGGAAGAAGCTGCGCTTCTTGGGGTTAGACGCTGACTACCACAGATTTATTATGACTTTCGCTGACTTTAATTGAATATATTGAAACTGGCGACCAAAGGTCGCCCCTACAATTTAATTACGTCAGTGGAGGTCATAATAAGTCAGCGCTAGTCAGCGTCAAATCTAAGGAAAGCGAAGCTTTCCCCATACTGGACTTACTTTTTTTGACACGGAGGTGAGTTTATTGAGAGAGCGGTTAAAGAATGTGCCTCTTAAACCGGGGGTGTATTTATATAAGGATAAGGAGGGGGAGGTTATTTATGTAGGCAAGGCTAAAGCTTTGCGTAACCGAATGCGTTCCTATTTTCAATCTCTTGATAAACTGCATCCTAAAGTTAAAGCTATGATGAACCGGGTGGCCGATTTTGATTTTATAGTCACCAATAATGAAGTAGAAGCTCTTATTCTGGAAAATAACCTGATTAAGTCTTACCAGCCCCGTTATAACATGCAATTACGGGATGATAAAACTTATCCTTATCTAAAAATAACCAGAGGTGAGAAGTTTCCCCGCATCTATATAACCCGGGAAGAGAAGGACGGTATTTCCAGATATTTTGGACCTTACACGGAGGTGACTTCTTTAAAGGAAACGGTTAAATTATTAACCGGCATTTTTCCTTTACGTACTTGTAAAACTTTAAGGCCTCAAGAACGGCCTTGCTTAAATCGGGATATGGAGAAATGTTTAGCTCCTTGTGCAGGCCGGATTACTGAAGAGGAATATGCCCAGGTAGTTAATAAACTTATAGACTTTTTGGAAGGTAATGCCGGGGACTTACTTAAACAAATAGAGGCGGAAATGAAAGTGGCTGCACTTAATTTAGAATTTGAAAGAGCGGCCCGGTTAAGAGACCAGATGGAAAGTATTAAAAAACTTAGTGCTAAACAAAAGATTAGCTTCGATTCCCCGTATAATCTGGACCTGATTGCTATTGAGGCGGGAGAAAAACAAAACTTAGTTTTAGTCTTTAAGATTCGGGTCGGGAAGATAATCGGTAAGGACACTTATTGGCTGGATCGGTCCTTAGCGGAAGATGTTGCCGAAGATATGCACTTTTTTATCAACCGCTATTATAATGATAACCATGACATACCTACGGAAATCTTAGTAGGGCATTTACCGGCTCAATTGGAATTAATCCAAACTTGGTTACGGGAAAAGACTGGACATAAAGTTGATATAAGAGTGCCGCAAAAAGGCAATAAGAAGCAAGTCTTAGATATGGCTCAAGAGAATGTGCGTCTGCTATGGGAGGAAAAGCACGAAAAGGACCAGAAGAATCAAGCTATACTTTTACACCTCAGTAAGGTACTGAGCTTGGAAGTAGTGCCTAGCCGCATTGAGTGTTATGATATTTCCCATCTAAGCGGACAGGAAACGGTAGCCTCCATGGTAGTTTTTACCGATGGCTTACCCGATGGACAATGTTATCGCCGATTTAAAATGAAAAATGAACAAAACAATGATTTTGCCTCTTTAAGTGAAACTTTATTACGCCGTTTTACGGCAGCTAAAGCAGGAAATCCGGCTTTTTTACCGGAACCCGATTTAATTATAATTGATGGGGGATTAGGGCAAGTAAATGCAGTAGCCAAAGTTTTACGGGATATGGATATAGATATACCTCTTTTTAGTTTAGCTAAGAAGAATGAAGAAATATATCGTCCGGGAGTAGGCGAACCCTTAGTGCTTTCCCGCCGTGATGAAGCTTTAAGATTATTACAAAGGTTACGGGATGAAGCCCACCGCTTTGCTATCGAATATAACCGGAAACGTCGCAGTAAAAAAATAAGAGTTTCAGCGTTAGATAATATTGAGGGTATAGGGGCCCAAAGAAAAAAAGTTTTGCTGACTCATTTTGGTTCGGTGGCTAAAATAAAAGATGCTTCTGTCGAAGAACTTTTAACCGTTAAAGGGATGAATAGGGCAGCAGCGCAGAATATTTATAATTATTTTCGGGGAATTACAAATTAAGTTAAGATTTCCCGGGAAATAAATCGAAAAAGTTGATAAATATGCTAAAATTATGGGTAAAAAGAAAGGGGAATTTGTATGCAAGGCTGGTTATTAAGGTGGTTATTAAATATATTGGCAATTTTAGTGACGGCGGCTATATTGCCCGGTTTTGAGTTAACTATATGGGCGGCAGTTGTTGGTTCAATCTTTTTGGGGATTGTAAACGCTATAATTAGGCCGATTTTACTAATATTAACCTTACCGTTGAATATAATATCATTAGGCCTTTTTACTTTTGTTATAAACGGGCTTATGTTATGGATAACTCATATTACTATTCGGGGATTTGATTTACATAGTTTTTGGTGGGCTATTTTAAGTGCGATAGTTTTATCTATAATCAGTTTTATCATTAGTTATTTTGTAGATGATGGGTCTTTTAGGTTTAGATAGGAACACTTTTAGGCAAATTAAAGGGAGTCGAGTTAATGCTCGGCTCCTTATTATACTATCCGTATAATAAAACTAGCTCTAATAGAGAAATATATGAATTAAGATTGGAGCAATAGAGATCATACCATCATGTGAATACTTAAGGGGGCGAAAATGAATATAAAATTAGTAGCGATTGATTTAGATGATACCTTGCTAAATTCCGGTTTGCAAATTACTGATGAATGTATTAAGGCCATTGAGGCCGTACGTGAACAGGGAGTAATGGTGACTCTGGCCACCGGCCGGATGTATTCGTCAGCTTTGCCTTATGCGTGTCAACTTAAGGTTGATATTCCCCTCATTACTTATCAAGGAGCCTTAGTGAAGAATTCCCAATCGAAAGAAGTTCTATATTACCAGCCCGTACCGGGTAATTTAGCCGGGGCCATAATTGAGTTTTTCAGGAATGCTCAAGTTCATTATCATTCCTATTTTGACGATAAATTATATATGGAATCCTTAACTGAAGAAGGATTGCTTTACGCTAATTTAGCCGGAGTAAAGCCCTATCTGACTGAAGATTTAAGGCAAGATGTAAATAATAAGGATGCCATAAAAATCATGGGCATTACGGAAAATGAAAAAATGCTTATGGATATGGAGTATGCCCTTAAGGAAAGCTATGGTAGTGAGCTAAATATAACCAGGTCTAAGCCTTACTACCTGGAAATATCCAGCCGGACCGCCAACAAGGCGGATGCCCTGGAGGTAGTAGCCAATCATTATGGCATTAAGCGTAAAGAAGTCCTGGCTATAGGAGACAGTTATAATGATTTGGCTATGATTGAATGGGCCGGAGTAGGTGTAGCCATGGGCAATGCCCGGGATGCAGTTAAGGAAGCTGCCGACTATGTGACTACTACTAATGAAGAACATGGAGTAGCCGAAGCTTTACATAAATATGTGCTGGGCAGGTGAGGTGCGAAGGCGTTAGGCGTAAAGGGTATGCTTAGCTTCCCTCCACTGCAATAGGGGTAAAGAGTAAGGCGAGAGGAGTTTGGTTGTGGCGAAACTAGTTATTGGTGTAGATTTAGGGGCCACTAAAATATTGTATGGTATAGGCAGTATAACGGGGAATTTGCTCTATAAAAATGTTATCCCTACTCAGGCCGCAAAAGGTTCGGCTTATGTAATTGAAGCTATGACTAAGGCGATTAATTCATTACTTGAAAGCTATGCAGCCCATAACGAGATAATAGGAATAGCCATAGCTGCACCTGGTCCCTTGTCTTATCCGGAGGGAGTAGTACTAAACTCACCTAACCTGAAATGGGATAGGGTAGCGTTAAAAGAGGAAATGGAAAAAAGGTTAAAACGTCCGGTTATAGTGGAGAAAGATACTAATATTGCGGCACTAGGAGAGTATTATTTTGGGCAAAATAAAAAATCTAAAGAGCTTATATATATTACCATAAGTACAGGTATAGGCGGCGGCTTAATCATAGACGGTGAACTTTACCGGGGAAGCAGAGGCGGAGCCGGTGAAATAGGACATATGGCGGTAGCACCTGGGGAAGCAAGATGCGCTTGCGGGCGCCAGGGGTGCTTGGAAGCACTGGCTTCTGGAACGGCTATAGCTGATAAAGCCAAGGCCTTAAATATAATAAGTGAAAACTTAGGAGCTAAAGAAGTAGGAGATAAGGCGCGCCAAGGCGATAAAGCAGCGCAAAAGGTTATTTATGATGCGGCTGACTATTTAGCTATAGGAATAACTAATTTAGTTAATATTTTCAACCCCCAAAAAGTTGTTTTAGGAGGCGGGGTAATGCAGGGGCTACAAGATTTATGGCTGGCCCGGATTTCTAAACAAGTGTTTAGTGCAGCTTTTCCGCTCAATGCTGCTGATTTGCGTATAGAGGTAACTAGCTTGCAGGAAGCTATTGGTTTATATGGTTGTATCGCGGCTGCAATTAATATGGAACAGGAATTTTAAAATGATAGGAGGAACGCAAATGGGTTCAACTTTGACGGTAGAAAAAATGATGGGTTTTTTATACGAGTTGCCGGAACAATTTCAAAATAGTGCAGCTATGGAGATCAATTTGCCGGAAAGATATTATCAAAGCTTTACCAATATTGTCGTATCAGGATTAGGCGGTTCTGCCATCGGGGGAGACATATTGAAAAGCTATGCAGCCTCAGGGGGTAGTGTGCCTATAGTAGTAAACCGTGATTATCATATTCCTGCCTTTGTGAACGGTAAAACTTTATTTTTTGCCGTGAGTTATTCAGGTAATACCGAAGAGACTTTAAGTGCATATAAAGAAGCGGTAGCTAAGGGAGCCGCTATTGTTTGCGTAACTGGGGGAGGCAAATTATCTGAGTGGGCTAAACAGGATGGTAATGCAGTAATTAGCGTGCCGGTGGGTTTGGTACCACGTGCAGCTACCGGCTATTTATTTGCTCCTTTAGCCTTAGTTTTAGAAAAGTTAGGAATTCTAAGGGGAGTAAAGGATGAATTAGAGGAAACGGCTAAGGTGCTGCGCAATTTAAGATCCCGAATTAATCCTAATGTGGGAACTCCAGAAAATCAGGCTTTAGCTATAGCCCAAAGGTTAAAAGATTCTTTACCCGTAATATGGGGAAGCAGTAGTTTATCAGAGGCAGCCGCTTTACGCTGGAAAGCTCAAATTAATGAGAATGCTAAATGCCCGGCCTATTACAACATATTTCCGGAACTGAATCATAATGAAATAGTAGGTTTTGAGGTCCCCTCAGATTTAATCACTAATACTAGTATAATCATACTAAAAGACCAATTTGAAAATGACCGGATTCAAAGAAGAATAGAAATTACTACCAATATTATTAAGGATAAGGTTAAGAATGTAATTGAGGTTAATAGCGAAGGCAACTCCTTTTTATCCCGCTTTTATTCGTTAGTTTATATAGGTGATTATGCTAGTGTTTATCTGGCCCTGGAATACGGCCTTAATCCTACTCCGGTGGAGGTAATAGATTACTTAAAAGAGCAATTGGCTAAATAAGGGAACTGAGAGAAGGGCGAAGCTGCGCTTCTCTGGGTTTAACACTGGTTCGCTACGCGAACACGCTGATTATTTATGATTTTCACTGATTATTATAAAATTAAAAGGCTTCGCCTTTTGCAATAAGAAGTCGATTTTTATAGCCTAAAATTATTATGACGAAGGCATAGCCTTCGTTATTTTATTAAAAAGAGTCAGCGTAAATCATAATAATCAGCGGGAATCTGCGTCAAACCCCCGGAGAGCGAAGCTCTCCCTTTTACTCCTAACGCCTCACCCCTAATGCGCCTATTTTCCTGCTAATAAAACTTTTCCATAGGGTTATATTAATAGTAAGTGTTACCTAGGAGGTTTTAAGGTATGGAATTTTACGGTGATTATCATACTCATACTACTAATAGCGATGCCAAGCAAAGTTTAGATGAGTTGGTTCAGGCGGCCCGCAGTAAGGGTTTATTGGAAGTAGCAGTTACCGACCATGGGCCGTTGGCGGCTGTAATTGGAGTTAAGGGAGCTAAGACCTACCTTAAGCTGCGCGAGAAAATAGACACCCTAAATTTACAGTTTGATGATATTAAGATATTATTAGGGGCAGAGGCTAATATTCGTGATGAGGATGGCAGCTTAGACATCCCGCCCGAAATAATAGAAGAAATGGACATTTTAATAGCGGGGCTTCATCCTTATACCTTACCTACTTCGGTAGAAGATGGTTTGGAGATTTTTGTACAAAACTCCTTGCGCCATTTAGGTAAAGGACCGCGAGCTAAAGCTATAGTGAATAATACTAAAGCTTGTGTAGCTGCCATCGAAAATAATCCTGAATTAGATATCCTATCTCATCCAGGATTATTTTTTAAAGTGGAGGTAGCCGAAGTGGCTAAGGCTTGTGCTAAGCATGAAGTGTTATTTGAAATAAATTGCGGGCACGAACACCCTGATATTTCTGATATAATGGAAGCAGATAAGTGGGGAGCTAAATTTATTGTAAATAGTGATGCTCATTTTACCGAATCGGTAGGCAACTTAGAGTATGGTAAATGGATTATCCAAAAGCTTAATATAGATGAGGACAAGGTGGTCAATTCACTTAGTGGGGGAGGGTATGCTACATGGTCAAAAAAAATGAAGACTTACACATTTTAATTATTACCGGACTTTCTGGAGCTGGTAAGACCCAAGTCATTAACTCCCTGGAAGATGCAGGCTATTATTGTGTGGATAATTTACCACCGGTTCTTTTGACTAAATTTATTGAGCTAAGCCTCCAATCAGATGGCAAGGTTAGCCGAGTGGCCTTAGTTATTGATGTGCGGGGAGGAGAGTTCTTCCGGGATCTGAATGATGCTTTGGAGGAATTAGAAAAAGATAATACCGCATTTGAGATAATATTTCTAGAAGCATCTGACGAGGCTTTAGTAAGAAGATTTAAAGAGTCCCGGCGCCGGCATCCTTTAGGGGGAGGCCGGCTCTTGGAAAATATCCAGGAGGAACGGAAAATACTGGAGGAAATCAGAGGCCGGGCTAATTTAATAATTGATACCTCCAATCTTAGTCCTAAAGAACTGAAAGAAAAACTGGACTCATTATATGGCGGGGTTAATGCCCATAAGTTTACGGTCAATGTTTCATCCTTTGGTTATAAAGCCGGTATTCCTTTAGATTCTGACGTAGTTATTGATGTTCGTTTTATTCCCAATCCTTTTTACGACCCCTTATTAAAAACCATGACCGGCTATGATAAGGAAGTTAGGGATTATGTTTTAGATTCTCCTATAACTAAGTCTTTTGCCCGCCGCTTCCTAAACCTTTTAAAATTTCTGATTCCCCATTATATAACCGAGGGCAAGACCAATCTGGAAGTAGCTATTGGCTGTACGGGGGGACAACACCGCTCCGTAGTTTTAACTGAGTATATTGCGCGCCAAATTAAGAAAATGGGATATAATGTACATGTGAGGCATAGAGATGTGTCAAGATATATTGTGGAGGATTAAATGCGAAAAGATATAAATGAACCGAAAATTGTAGTCCTAGGTGGAGGAACCGGATTATCTGTTTTATTAAAAGGTTTAAAGAAATATACCTCGAATTTAACCGCAATTGTCTCGGTAAGTGATGATGGGGGCAGTTCAGGACGGCTTAGAGCAGAGTTGGGCGTATTACCTCCCGGGGATATCCGGAACTGCTTAGTCGCTTTAGCCGAAACCGAAACCCTTATGGACAAGGTTTTCCAACATAGGTTTATTGCCGAGGGAAGCTTGAAAGGTCATAACTTAGGTAATCTGCTTTTAGTAGCTATGGCTGAAATCACTGGCGATTTTACCTCTGCTATTCGTGAAGTCAGTAAAGTTTTAGCAGTAAGGGGACGAGTTCTTCCCGCCACCTTAGAGCAGGTAATTTTAGGAGCTAAAATGCAAGATGGCAGCACTATCCATGGTGAAACAGCTTTACGGGAATACGAGAGTAAAATAGCCCAAGTGTTTTTAGTCCCGGAAACCTGCCGTCCTTTACCGGAGGCTATGAATGCTTTAAATGATGCTGATGCGATCGTAATTGGGCCCGGCAGTTTATACACCAGCATTATGCCTAATCTTTTAGTACATGACATTAAGGAAGGTATAGTTGCTTCTGAGGCGATTACTTTTTATGTTAGCAATATAATGACTGAATTAGGAGAAACTGATGATTACACGGCGGCTGATCATCTGAAAGTGATTTTAGAACATGTTAATGAACAAATAATAGATTATGTTATTGTTAATTCAGGGGTTATAGATGAACAAAGATTACTGCGTTATAAACAGGAGAAAGCCATACCGGTTAAGGCAAATAACGAAGAGATTTTGCAAATGGGGGCTAATGTAATTGAAGCTGATTTGGTATCAGATGATGATGTAGCCTGGCATGATCCTGATAAACTAGCTCTGGCTATTATAGAAATGTTACAAAGATCCAGGTAAAAACCCTTATTAAGGAAGATGATAAATGAGTTTTTCGGCAGATGTTCGCAATGAGTTAGCCCGGATTATGCCCGAAAAGAAATGTTGTGGCAGAGCTGAACTAGCGGCTCTGCTTTTAAATAAATCGGCCCTACATAAGTCTAACGAAAATTATATTATGACTGTGGAAACGGATAATCCAGCTATAGCCCGTAAAATATACAAGTATTTAAAGGAATTTTATCAGCTAACCTCTTCCGTCAAAATAATTGATAAAAGCAAGGTACGTAAAAGTCGGGGTTATATAGTAAATACTTTCTTTTCTCCGGCTGAATTTTTGCGCCTAAATGAAATAATTATAATTGACCATAATAAGATTAAGCCCCGTTGGGAAGGACTAGCTACTAAGAACTGTTGTAAACGAGCTTATCTAAGAGGGATTTTTTTAGGGCGCGGTTTTATTAATCGCCCCGAAGGTGATTATCATCTGGAGTTAATCATAAGTGAGGCTAATTTAGCTAAAGAGGTACAAAAGCTCCTGTATAAATTTGGAGTAGAGGCTAAAATAATCGACCGCAAAAAAAGTAAACTTTTATATGTAAAAGAAAGTGACCAGATAGCAGACTTTTTAAGAATTGTAGGTGCTAATCAGGCCTTATTGGAATTTGAAAATGTGCGCATTCTAAAATCCATGCGTAATAGTGTAAACCGTCATGTAAATTGCGAAACGGCTAATTTAGCTAAAACAATTGATGCCTCAGTACGGCAAACTGAGCTTATTAGAAAATTATCGGTCCAGCAAGGCTTAGATTCATTACCTAATCAATTACGGGAATTAGCCTTATTAAGAGTAGAATATCCGGAGTCTACCTTAAAAGAGTTAGGGGAGATGCTGGAGCCTCCTCTTAGTAAATCAGGAATTGCTTATCGTATGAGAAGATTGGAAAAAATAGCGGAAGAAATGTTAGATAATTGGATATAAAAAGGATATATGACATCTAATGTAGTATAAAAGTATTAGGATATTTTTAAGTTAGACTAAATGAAGCCAGGCCTTATAGCCTGTGTATAAGAGTTTGGCAGTCCCTGTAGGGTCAATTTAAGTTTTTCTGACTAATTAGCATAACTTGTGAAAGTGAGGGATGGACGTTGAGACTAGGGCATGACATCTACTTGGAACAACAACAAAAACTAATGATGACTCCGGAGTTGCGCCAAGCTATTGCCATTTTACAAATGTCCACTCTGGAGCTGGTGGAACATATCCAACAGGAACTGGAAGAAAACCCCTTTTTAGAAGAAAGAGAACCTGAGGAAGCCGCAGAACCTAAACCAGATGCTAATGAGACGAGTAAAATTGAGGAATGGTTAGAATATTACAATGACAGGGATATTGGCTATACTGCCAAGGATACCGAAGAAAACAAATCCTTTGAGAATTTTGTAACTCGTACTCCCAGTCTGTATGAACATCTGGAATTTCAATTAAGGCTGACCACCTGTGATCGTGAGCAGTTAAGAATCGGTTTATATTTAATTGGGAATATTGACCACCATGGCTATTTGTGTATTGATTTAGCCGAAGTAGCAGAAAAATTCAATGTTGACGTACATAGAGCCGCAGGGGTTTTGGATATTATTCAATCTTTCACTCCTTATGGGGTAGCAGCCCGGGATTTAGTGGAATGTCTATTACTGCAGCTAAAATACTATGAACAAGAAAGCCCCTTAGCTATCCAAATAATTAAAGAACATTTGGAGGATTTAGGTAAAAGCCGTCTTAACTTAATCGCTAATAAACTCGCGGTTTCCGTACAAGAAGTTCAGGAAATTGCTGATTTAATCAGAACCTTAGACCCTAAGCCAGGGTTACAATATAATAATGACGAAGTTAAATATATCCTGCCGGATGTTTTTGTGGAGAAAATTGACGGGGAATATATTGTAGTAGTTAATGATTTTCAGTTTCCCCGTTTGCTGATTAATAAGTCTTACGAAAAGGTTTTAAAGCAAACCGAGACTACTGATGATGCCAAAAAGTATATGGAAGAAAAGATGGGCTCTGCCATGTGGCTGTTAAAAAGTATTGAGCAGAGGCGGATGACCTTATATAAGGTAGCACGCTGTATCGTAGAGATTCAAAAAGATTTTTTAGATAAAGGGGTAAAATATTTAAAACCGCTTAATCTAAAGCAGGTAGCCGAATTGGTAGATGTGCACGAGTCAACCGTCAGCCGGGCTACTACTAATAAATATATCCAGACTCCCCAAGGGCTTTTCGAATTAAAATACTTTTTCAGCACCGGGGTAGGTGCTTATGACCAGGATAAGGTATCCAGTAAAAGTATAAAACATACTTTAGAACAAATTATTGCTGAAGAGGATGCTGCTAAACCTTTAAGCGATGATGCTATAGCTTGTTTATTAAACGAAAAAGGCATACAAATATCCCGCCGCACCGTAGCTAAATACCGCCAGGAGTTAGGTATAGGCTCGACAATTTCCCGCAAAAGATATTAGAATATGAAAGGGTGGGCTTCGCCCACCATTACCGCCGCACTTCTCCCCCAATAATTTTTGTCATATATGTGCATCATTTTGGGTTAATTGTGATATAATATTTAAGAAACTAATAGGAATTGTCCTATTTTTTTAAAAGTAATGGGACTTATTTGCCCCGATAGTGTATTTTGGTCCCACTGCAAAGGAAGGATTTATGAATCGGTTATTTACCATATTAGAACGTTTTGCTCCCGAGGCCTTGGAGTTAATGGAAATACGCTATCAGGTTTTAAGGCAGGTTTTACACAAACAGCCGGTAGGAAGAAGACAATTAGCTAAGGACCTGAATAACACGGAGCGTTTAATAAGAAGTGAAATTGACATTTTAAAAGGCAAAGGTGCTTTGGCTGTAACCTCCGCCGGAATTAATATCACCCCTTATGGTGAAAATTTGCTTAAACATATTGATGAAATGATACCTTTCCTGTTTAGTAATCAAGTTTTAGCTCAAAACCTTAAACAACTTTTTGCTTTAGAGGAAGTTATTATTGTACCAGGTGACGCTTCCAGTGATTATGTAGCTAAAAAAGATTTAGGCCGGGTGGCAGCCCGCTATTTAAGTAAAATTATATATCCGGGGGCTATTGTAGCTGTAACCGGGGGCACAACTTTAGCAGAAATGGCTAATGCTATTACTTTTGAGCATGAGTATGCCGATGTTTTAATCGTGCCGGCCCGGGGCGGATTAGGAGAGCAGATGGAACAACAAGCCGGGACCATTGCTGCCCAAATTGCCAGGGCCATGGGAGCCCAGTATAGATTACTGCATTTACCGGATAATTTAGAAGAAACTACGGTGGAGGCTTTAAAAAAGGATTTTCATGTAAGAACCTTTATTGATAATATAAAATCTTGCCATATTCTGGTTCATGGCATCGGATGTGCATGGGAAATGGCACACCGGCGCGGTTTATCTGCCGAGGAGGTGAGTCTTCTTCAAGCTAAAGGTGCGGTAGGAGAAACACTTAGATATTATTTTGACATTCAGGGTAACCTAGTGTATGAAGTTCCTGGGGTAGGTTTAGAATTAAATGACTTGCAACATGTAGACCGGGTTATAGCAGTAGCAGGCGGTAGCAAAAAAGCTAGCGCTATCTACTCTGTTTTATGTAATAACCACCAAAGTGTGTTAATAACTGACGAAGGCGCAGCTAGACAGATATTAAATAGAAAGGATGATTTTTTTGGCAGTTAAGGTAGCAATTAACGGGTTTGGCCGCATTGGCAGACTAGTGCTAAGAGTAGCTATGCAAAGAGATGATATTGAAGTTGTAGCCGTAAATGATTTAGGAGATATTAGCGGCAGTGCTCACTTATTTAAATACGATTCTATTCATGGCACTTATTTAGGTGAGGTAGAAGTTAAAGATAACGTTCTAGTAGTTGATGGCCAGGAAATTAAATATTTAAATGAAAAAGATCCGGAAAAGCTGCCCTGGAAGGAACTAGGGGTACAGGTAGTAGTAGAAGGAACGGGAGTTTTTAGAAGTAAAGAAAAAGCCGGTAAGCATCTTAAAGCGGGAGCTGCCAAAGTAATTATTACCGCTCCGGGTAAAGATGTAGAACTGACTATGGTTATGGGGGTTAATCATAAGCAGTATAAACCTGAATTTGATATAGTTTCTAATGCCTCATGTACTACTAACTGTTTAGCTCCGGTGGCTAAGGTATTATTAGATGAATTTGGCATTGTAAAAGGTTTGATGAATACTATTCATTCCTATACTAATGATCAGCGGGTGCTGGACTTGGAACACAGTGATTTAAGAAGGGCCAGAGCCGCAGCCTTATCCTTAATTCCTACTACCACGGGAGCAGCTTCCGCGGTAGGCTTAGTTATTCCTGAACTTAAGGGTAAATTAGATGGTATGGCGGTCAGGGTACCCACACCCAATGTATCTTTAATAGATTTAACCGTAGAACTGGAAAAACCGGCTTCTAGTCAAGCTATTAATCAAGCTTTTAAAAATGCTAGTGAAACTAGTTTGCAAGGCATATTAAAATATACTGAGCTGCCTTTAGTTTCCAGTGATTATAATGGGGAAAATCATTCCGCAGTTGTAGACGGACTTTTAACTATGACTATGGGAGATAAGCTGGCTAAAGTTGTGGCTTGGTATGATAATGAATGGGGCTATTCGGTAAGAGTAGTTGATGCCGTATCTTATATAGCAGCTCAAGGTTTATAAATAGCGGAGGTGCACTTAGTTGAAAACTTTGCAGGATGTGGAACTTCAAGGAAAAAGGGTTTTAATGAGGGTTGATTTTAATGTACCTATGAATAAAGAGCAGGAAATTATTGATGATACTAAAATAAATGCAGCCCTGCCTACTATTAAGTATGTTTTGGAACAAGGAGCCAGCTTAATCCTTATGAGCCATTTAGGCCGTCCTGACGGCGAAAAAAAGGATAAATACAGTTTGAAGCCGGTAGGAAGGCATTTAGCTGCTTTATTAAATAGGCCGGTTAAAATGGCTGACGATTGTTTAGGGGATAAGGTCAGAAATGAAGCTAAGAATCTGCAAGCGGGAGAAGTGCTGCTTTTAGAAAATGTCCGTTTTCATAAGGAAGAAGAAAAAAATGAGCCTAAATTTGCTGAGGAATTAGCAGGGCTGGGAGATATTTTTGTTAATGATGCTTTCGGAACTGCCCACCGTGCTCATGCTTCTACTGCAGGCGTAGCCCGGTTTTTACCTTCTTATGTCGGTTTTCTAATGGAAAATGAAGTGAAAATGCTGGAGAGAGTTTTGGAATCCCCGGAAAGCCCCCGCATGGCTATTTTAGGCGGAGCTAAAGTGGCTGATAAATTAGCCCTTATCAATAATCTAATGAAAAAGTTAGATGTGATATTAATTGGGGGAGGTATGGCCAATACCTTTATTAAGGCTCAAGGCTATAATACCGGAAAATCCAAAGTAGAAGACGGGTTATTGGAAGAAGCCCGAAGCTTACTGGCTAATGCTGCCAGTAAAAAAGTAAAAATAGTACTGCCGGTGGATGTGGTATTAGGCGCCGAAGTTTCAGAAAAGGCGGAAGCTAAAGTAGTAAGTGTGGCTGATGTGCCTGATGACATGATGATTCTTGATATTGGACCGGAAACGGTAAATATATTTAAAGCCGAGATTGCCAAAGCTCGTACGATTGTGTGGAATGGACCTTTAGGAGTCTATGAATATGAACAATTTGCTAATGGGACTAGAGAAATAGCTAAAACTATTGCTGATTCCCCGGCCGTTAGTGTAATCGGCGGCGGAGATTCGGCGGCGGCGGTACAACATATGGGCTTAGAAGAACACATAACTCATATTTCTACCGGGGGCGGAGCCACCTTAGAATTTTTGGAAGGTCTGCCTTTACCAGGCGTAGTAGCTTGCGCCCTTTAGTTAATCGGAGGTGAGAATTATCCGCAGGACTTTAATTGTAGCTAATTGGAAAATGAATAAGTCTATTCGGGAAGCTGAAGAGTTTTGCCATGAGTTTTTACCTTTAATTGAAAATTTACAAAAGGTGGACATGGCCATATGTCCGCCTTTTACTTCATTAGATAGGGTAGGTAAAGCTTTACAAGAATCCCGGGTTAGGCTGGGGGGGCAAAATGTATTTGCCGAAGAAAAGGGTGCTTATACCGGGGAAATATCCCCTTTTATGCTCAAAGATGCCGGCTGTCAATATGTGATTATAGGCCATTCGGAAAGGCGGCAAATATTAGATGAAACTGATGAAGTTATAAATCGCAAATTGCACAAAGCCTTAGAGGCCGGCTTAATCCCCATTTTATGCGTAGGGGAAACTTTAGCCGAGCGGGAAAATAATCAAGCTGAAAAGGTTGTGCAGGAACAGCTAACTATCAGTTTAAGCAATATTAAAATTAAGACCCAGCAGCTGGTTATAGCTTATGAGCCTGTATGGGCCATAGGTACAGGGATTACGGCCAGTGCTGACGATGCCCAAGTTATGTGCAGTTTTATTCGCGGCCTTATAGAAAAACTGTTTGACTATGAAACAGCTATAACTATCCCCATCCTGTATGGTGGTAGTGTAAATGATACTAATTTAAAAGAGTTTTTACAGGCTCAAGATGTAGATGGAGCTTTAGTAGGAGGAGCCAGCTTAGAAGCAAAATCTTTTGCCCAGCTAGTAAGGATTGGTGATAATGGCTGATAAACCTATCGTATTAATGATACTGGATGGTTGGGGTAATAGGACTGAAGCTAAAAATAATGCTATAGCCATAGCCAATCCCTGCCATTACAATGACTTGAGGAGTAAATATCCCGCGACCTTACTGCGGTGCTGCGGTCAAGATGTAGGCTTGCCCGCAGGACAAATGGGTAATTCCGAAGTAGGCCACTTAAATATGGGAGCGGGAAGAATTGTCTATCAGGAAATTACCCGCATTACTAATGCTATTGAAGATAAATCTTTTTTTAGTAATGAAGAATTTTTAAAAGCTATCAACTATGCTAAGGAGCAAGGTAGAGCAGTACATCTTATGGGACTGCTTTCTGATGGGGGAGTCCATAGCCACCTTGACCATTTATTTGCCCTTTTAAAAATGTGTAAAGATCATGGTCTATCCCGAGTGTTTATCCATGGATTTCTGGATGGACGTGATGTAGCCCCTAAAAGTGCCCCGCAATTTATTGCCGCAGTAGAAAAAAAGCTGAAGGAAATCGGGGTAGGTCAAATAGCTACTTTATCCGGACGCTTTTATGGCATGGATAGAGATAACCGCTGGGAGCGCATAGAAGTTTTTTATGCAGCTATGGTTAGGGGCCAAGGTTTAAAAGCTCCTAATGCTTATGCAGCTATAGATAATAGTTACGAAGCGCGGGTAACTGATGAGTTTGTAGAACCGGTGGTAATAATTGATGAAAAGGGATTACCGGTAGGGACAGTCACCGATGGTGACAGTATAATATTTTTTAACTTTAGGGCTGACCGGGCCCGGGAAATTACCCGAGCCTTGGTAGAGGCTGATTTTAAGCATTTTGACCGGAAGGTTTGGCCTAAAACCTATTTTGTAGGTATGACCCAATATGATATAACTTTAGCTGCTGCAGTAGCTTTTAAGCCCCAAAACCTGAATAATACTTTAGGTGAAGTACTGGCCAGCCAAGGGTTAAAACAGCTTAGAATTGCGGAAACCGAGAAATATGCCCATGTTACCTTCTTTTTTAATGGAGGAGTTGAAGAACCTAACCCGGGAGAGACCCGCATTCTAATTCCTTCACCCCAGGTGGCAACGTATAATCTTAAGCCGGAAATGAGTGCTTATGAGATTACTCTTAAGGCTAAAGAAGAAATTAATAAAGATATATATGATGTAATTATTATAAACTATGCTAACCCGGACATGGTTGGTCATACCGGAGTTCTGGATGCAGCAGTGCAAGCGGTAAAAGTAGTCGATGCCTGTTTACAAGAAGTGGTAGATTTAGTTTTAGCTAAAGGGGGAACGGTATTAGTTACGGCTGACCATGGCAATTGCGAAATGATGACTTGCCCTAATACTGGGGTTCCCTACACCGCCCACACCTTAGAAAAAGTGCCTTTTATTCTGGTAGGTGAAAAATATCAGGACGCGGTCTTGGATGAAGATGGTTCTTTAAAAGATATCGCCCCTACTATATTATATTTGCTGGGTTTAAGCATACCAGAGGAAATGATGGGGAAACCTTTAGTTAGGAGTTAGGAGTATAAGGGGTAAGGCGTGCGGATTCTAATAAAAGAAACCTCGCCCCTCATCCCTTACACTTTACATATGAGAAAGAAGGGGATTTTTATGAGCATTATAGTTGATGTATTTGGCCGGGAAGTTTTAGATTCCCGAGGCAACCCTACCGTAGAAGTCGAGGTAATATTAGAAGATGGTACTATGGGCAGGGCTATAGTTCCTTCCGGTGCCTCTACCGGGGCTTATGAGGCCGTAGAACTAAGAGATGAGGATAGCGGGCGTTATAATGGAAAAGGCGTTTTAAAGGCAGTGGCTAATGTTAATGAAATAATAGCTCCGGAAGTAATTGGTATGGATGCTTTAAGACAAATAGATATAGATGATTTAATGCTGGAGTTAGATGGTACTCCGAATAAAAGTAAACTAGGAGCTAATGCTATTTTAGGTGTATCTTTAGCTACGGCCAGAGCGGCAGCTAATTTTTTAGACATCCCTTTATATCAATATATCGGGGGAATAAATGCTAAGGAGATTCCGGTCCCCATGATGAATATCTTAAATGGAGGCCAACATGCGGATAATAATGTAGATATTCAGGAATTTATGATTGTACCTACCGGTGCCGAGTCTTTTGCCGAAGGACTGCGCATGGGAGTTGAAGTATATCATGCGCTTAAAAAGGTTTTAATTGATAAAGGATTAGCTACGGCAGTAGGAGATGAAGGTGGCTTTGCTCCTAACTTACCTTCTAATGAAGCAGCTATAGATGTAATATTAGAAGCTATTAATAAAGCTGGTTATAAAGCCGGAGAAGACATTAATTTAGCTTTAGATGTGGCTGCTACTGAATTATTTAAAGATGGCAAATATTATTTGGAAAGCACTAACCAGGTGTTAAGTTCCGATGAAATGGTAGATTTTTATGTGGGGTTAACCCAAAAATATCCCATAATTTCTTTAGAAGACGGTTTGGCTGAAGACGATTGGGCGGGCTGGAAAAAGCTAACTGATGTATTGGGAAATAAAATTCAGTTGGTAGGTGACGATTTATTTGTTACTAATACCGAAAGGCTGTCCCGGGGCATTAAGGAAAAGGTATGTAATAGTATTCTTATTAAAGTTAACCAAATAGGGACCTTAACCGAGACCCTGGATACTATGGAAATGGCTAAAAAAGCCGGCTATACTTGTGTCATATCTCACCGTTCCGGTGAATCAGAAGATTCTACTATTGCCGATATTGCTGTAGCTACTAATGCCGGCCAAATTAAAACCGGCGCCCCGGCCAGAACCGATAGAATCGCTAAATATAATCAATTATTAAGAATTGAAGAAGAATTAGATGTATTTGCCCGGTATAATGGTTTAAAGGTATTTTATAACCTTAACAAGTAGTAAAGGACAAACATTGTATTTATTGATATGGTTATGCTAGAATATACTGTGACTTTGGAGAGGAAAATGGAATGGAGGTGAAATATTGCTTACAACAATAATACTTATATTCCAAATATTATTTGCTTTGGGTCTTATCACGGTAATACTGTTGCAATCCGGTAAAAGTGCGGGTCTTTCCGGAAGTATTGCCGGAGGAAGTGAGGCTATATTCGGAAGTAAGAGCAAAGGTGTAGATGAATTTCTGGCCAAGATAACTGGCTATGTGGCAGCAGGTTTTGTCCTAACAACTCTGTTATTAGCTTTGCTGTAAAATAAATTAGGCAGAAGATTAAAATATTTCAAGGAGATGATGGCTTAGTTATGGAAAATTTAGTAATTTACGCTCCTGCCGGGGGAGCTTTAGCTCTCCTCTTTGCCTTGTACTTATCTGCTAAAGTAAGTAAAGCAGATCCAGGTACGGAAAAAATGGTAGAAATAGCTGGACATATTCACGAAGGAGCTATGGCTTTCTTATCCAGACAATATAAAGCCCTGGCTTTGTTTGTAATCATTGTTTTTGCGGTATTGGCGATTTTTATTGATTGGCAGACTGCTATATGTTTTCTAACGGGCGGTTTTTGTTCAGCTTTGGCAGGATACATAGGTATGAATGTTGCTACTAAAGCAAATGTTAGAACTGCTAATGCGGCTCGTACTTCACAAAATGCGGCTTTAGGTATCGCATTTTCTGGTGGAGCCGTAATGGGTATGTCGGTTTCTGGCCTAGGTCTATTAGGTCTGGGTATTCTTTATTTGATTTTTAAAGATCCTACCATAGTTAACGGTTTTGCTCTGGGCGGCAGTTCTATAGCCCTATTTGGCCGGGTGGGCGGCGGTATTTATACTAAAGCTGCTGATGTTGGAGCTGACTTGGTAGGTAAGGTTGAAGCAGGTATTCCTGAAGATGATCCCCGCAACCCTGCTACTATAGCTGATAATGTAGGGGATAACGTTGGTGACGTGGCCGGAATGGGTGCCGACCTTTTCGAGTCTTATGTAGGTTCCATTATTGCGGCTATGACTTTAGGGGCAGTGGGATTTGCTACTTTAGGAATAGGCGGAGTATTACTGCCTATGATAATAGCTGCTGGTGGGATTGTGGCTTCCATTATAGGTACATTCTTGGTTAGAACTGACGAAAAATCTAATCCCCTTAAAGCCCTTAATGCGGGAACCTTTGGTTCCGCAGGCTTGTTAGTGGTTATTGCTTTTTTTGCGGTTAGATATCTGTTGCCTAGCGAGCAATTTGGTGTTTTCTGGGGCTTGGTAGCTGGCCTTATAGCCGGTTCTTTAATTGGATTAATTACTGAATATTATACTTCTGACGAGTACAAGCCGGTGCAAAGTATTGCCAAATCATGTCAAACTGGTCCGGCTACTACTATAATTGCCGGTCTGGGGGTAGGAATGTTATCTACCTTATTCCCTGTCTTGGTAATTAGTATCGCTATTATTATTGCTTATTTTACCGGGGGCCTTTATGGTATAGCTTTAGCTGCAGTAGGTATGTTAGCAACTACCGGAATGGTAGTGGCCGTTGACGCTTATGGGCCTATTGCGGATAATGCCGGCGGAATTGCCGAAATGGCGGAACTGCCTCACGAGGTTAGAGAAACTACTGATAAGCTGGATTCGGTAGGAAATACTACTGCAGCTATTGGTAAAGGTTTTGCTATAGGTTCAGCGGCGCTGACTGCTCTAGCATTATTAACTGCTTTTGCCCAAGTAGCCAATATTGAAAGTATTGACCTCTTAAATCCTATGGTTATAGTGGGATTACTGATTGGGGCCATGTTGCCTTTCTTCTTCTGTGCTTTAACTATGGGTGCAGTAGGCAGAGCTGCTGCGGAAATGGTAGAAGAAGTAAGACGTCAATTCCGGGAGATTCCTGGTCTTATGGAAGGTAAAGCTAAAGCTGATTATGCTAAATGTGTTGACATTAGTACAACTTCAGCTATTAGAGAAATGATTATTCCGGGTATTTTAGCGGTGGCAGCTCCTTTAGCTATGGGTCTGATTTCCGTGGAGGCTTTAGCAGGAATGTTAGCCGGAGCTCTGGCATCCGGGGTTTGCTTAGCTATTATGCTGGCTAATGCCGGTGGGGCATGGGATAATGCTAAGAAATTCATTGAAGCCGGAAATTATGGCGGCAAGGGCAGTGATGCTCATGCAGCCGGTGTAGTTGGCGATACCGTAGGTGATCCTTGTAAAGATACTTCGGGTCCTTCAATAAATATCTTAATTAAGCTCATGACTATTGTATCCCTAGTATTTGTGCCCTTATTCTTGTAAAATATATTTAGAAAAAGTATATTAAAAGGCAGGTGGAAATTAATCCACCTGTTTTTTTATACTATCAGAAAGTATAAAAATTTTATGTTGATAGTATAAGAAAAATTTGGATTTCGCCTACGTCTAAGAACTTGGAGAAATCCAAGTTTTTCTAATACTTAAATAAGGGGAGTTTTTAAATGATTCACGTCTATGCTCAGGCTGAACCATTTTTTAAAAGTGGAAATAATACAGCTGTTTTATTTATTCACGGTTTTACGGCTTCACCTTCAGAAGTATACCCGGTAGCCCAAATAGTACATGAGAATAGTGGGGCAACGGTAAGCAGTATACTTTTGCCGGGACATGGTTCCCATCCCCGCTTTCTAAACCGTACTACTTGGCAGGATTGGTACCAGGCAGTAGAGGATGAAGCCCGTTATTTAATAGATAACTATGATAAGGTATATATAGTGGGATTATCCTTAGGCGGTTTACTAGCCTTGTATTTAGGTATAAACTTGCCTGAAATTAAAGGAGTGACAGCTATAAACGCTCCTATTAAGCTGCGCTATCCAATTATAAGAGGGTTGGCTCTGGGGCTGCAGTGGGTAAAACCCTACTTTCCTAAGTCAGAGGCGACTCAAGCCGACTTAAGGAAAAAAGGCCGTTTTGCCTATGATTGTACTCCAGTAAAAGCTTTTTTAAGTATGATGAATTTTAGGGATATAGTTTTAAAGAATCTGGATAAATTAACCGTCCCTTTATTAATAATCCAATCCTTAGCTGATGAAACGGTTGATCCCGCGGGTGTCCAAGTAGTAATGGATAAAGCTAAAAATAGTTTAGTAGAGCTGGTGGAGCTGGAGGATTCCCGCCATGTGGCTACTATGGGTGAAGACCGGGAAAAAGTTGCCGGTCTGATTATTGACTTTATGAAGTCCTAATTGTCCTGCATTATACTTAAGAGGAATAAGACTATCCTCACTGTCTAAAGGGCCATTTTATGGGCAAAAATTATAATAGATGCATTAGGGGGAGATTTTGTAATGGAAAGAGAATCAGCTTTAGTTTTGTTAAAAGAATATTTAACTAATGAAAATTTAATCAACCATTCTATAGCGGTGGAGGCTATAATGCGGGGTTTAGCAGAAAAATTGGGGGAAGATGTGGAAAAGTTTGGCTTAGCCGGTTTATTACATGATATAGATTATGATATTACCGCCGAAGATTTTGCCCGTCATTCCCTGCTGGGATCAGAAATCCTGGAAAAGCACGGAATAGAAGCAGATATAGTTTATGCGGTAAAAGTACATAATGAAATGCATGGTCTGGAGCGTAAAAGCTTGCTGGATAAAGCTTTATATGCAGCCGACCCCACTAGCGGCTTTATTACCGCGGCCGCTTTAGTAAGACCGGATAAAAAGCTGGAAGAAGTGCAGCTCAAGTCATTGAAGAAGCGTTTTAAAGAAAAAGCTTTTGCTAAAGGGGCTAATCGTGAACAAATGGCTATGTGCACAGAAATCGGTTTAGAATTAGATGAATTTTTAACTATTTGTTTAGAAAGTATGAAAAAATATGCACCGGACTTGGGATTATAGATAAGAAAAGCCCGGACGGGAAATAATAAGAATAGATTTATCTACAAGGAGGATTTTATGATAACTAGAGATGGCATAATAGAATACATGCGGCAAGAAACTTATCGGCCTTTGGCTTACAAAGAGCTTTTAGATGTTTTTGAAATATATGATCAAGAAGATGAACTTAAGTTTAGTAAGCTGATGGGCAGGCTGGAGAAAGATGGGGAAGTAGTCAAAACCCGCAAGAATAAATATGGCTTGCCTGATATGATGAACTTATCCAAAGGCATAATTCGCTTAAGTCATAGGGGTTATGGCATTTTAGTGCCTGATGAAGCCGGGATGCCGGAAGTATTTGTATATGGAACTAATCTTAACGGAGCTATGCATAGTGATAAGGTTATGGTGAGGATTCAGCAAAAGGGAGTTAACTCGCAAAGACCTGAAGGGGAAGTAATACGGGTAATTTCCAGGGCTAGTAAGGAATTAGTAGGAACTTTTGAAAGGGGCAGACATGCCATACAAGTAGTTCCTGATGATGATAGGCAAATATATCCTGTATATGTAAAGCCCAGCAAGAAGCTTAAGGTTAATAACGGGGATAAGGTTTTAGTCAGTATAACGGCGTGGCCCACTAAAGATAAAAACCCGGAAGGCAAGATAGTTGAAGTTTTCGGCCGTAAAGGACAGCCTGGTCTTGATGTCTTGGTTATTATTAAAAAGCATGGTTTAAGGTCGGTATTTCCTGAGGCCGTAATCGAGGAAGCCCGCGAGGCTGCCCAACCGGTGAGTGCCGAGGAAATTCTGAAACGACGGGATTTGAGAAATGTAAAAATGGTCACCATTGATGGTGAAGATGCTAAAGACCTGGATGATGCCGTTTCCATTGCCAGAATAGATAAGGGCTATCGTTTAGGGGTGCACATAGCCGATGTTTCCCATTATGTGCGGGAAGGGAGCAGACTGGACAAAGAAGCAATGGCCCGGGGTACAAGTGTTTACTTAATAGATAAAGTTTTACCGATGCTGCCTAAAGAGCTTTCTAATGATATATGCAGTCTTAATGCCCAAAAAGATAGATTAGCTTTAAGCTGTATAATGGATATTGATAATAAGGGCAAGGTATTTAATTATGATTTATGTAAATCAGTAATCAATGTTCGGGAACGCATGACTTATACTGATGTTAATAAGATAATCACTGATAATGATGAGGAAACTAAAGCGAAATATAAAGATTTAATAGAAGATTTTTATTTAATGAAAGAACTGGCCGATATTATTAGGCAGGAAAGAATCGGCCGGGGGGCTTTGGAATTTGATTTTCCTGAATCCAAAGTAATTGTGGATAAAGATAGTTTCCCCATTGAAATTAAGAAGTTTGAGCGGGGCGCGGGCGAAATGCTGATTGAGAATTTCATGATTAAGGCTAATGAAACAGTGGCTGAACATATGTTTTGGCAAGAAATACCTATACTATACCGTGTTCACGAGAAGCCGGATGAAGAATCCTTAGTTAAAGTAAATCATGTAGTAGGGGCTTTTGGTTATAAAGTTCAAGGAGATAAAGTAGAACCCCGGGTTTATCAAAAAATAATTCAAACTATTAAAGGTAAGCCGGAAGAACAACTGCTTTCGCTAATATTGCTGCGGTCCATGAAACATGCCCGGTATATACCCCATGCCTTAGGACACTTTGGGCTGGCTTCCAAATATTATTGCCATTTTACCAGTCCCATCAGAAGATACCCCGACCTTATTGTACACCGGGTATTAAGTTTGCTTTTAGAAGGCGGTATGAAGGGTAAGAAACGGGCGGGCTTAGAGAAAAAGATGGCTGCTTTCGGTGAACATTCCACTCAACAAGAAATGAAGGCTGAAGAAGCAGAAAGAGAATTAGTCGACATTAAAAAAGCCCAGTATATGTCGCAGTTTGTGGGCGATGAATTTACAGCCAAAATTTCTTCGGTCCAGTCCTTTGGTTTCTTTGTGGAGTTAGATAATACCGTAGAAGGTCTGGTTCACATTTCCAGCATAGCTGATGATTACTATGAATTTAACGACCGTAACTACACCTTAGTGGGTACCCATGGAGGCCGCAAGTTTTCTATCGGTGATGAAGTCCGGGTACAGTTAGTCAGGGTAGATACAGATGATGCTAAGATAGATTTTGAGTTGGTAGAGTAAGAGTAAAACGCTAGGATGTAAGGTGTGAGGTGCTAGAGGTGAGGAGCATGGCTAATGCCAGACATCGGGGGTAATATGTAAGAAGTAAAAGTAGGAGCGACCTTCGGTAGCCTGGGGCTTGATTTGTGCAAAATACTGCTCCCTTGACTGATTTAACCGGGCAAGGTATAATGAGTAACGAAGTAAACGATATAACTACCCTGGCCTGTAGCAGCAATTTATTGTTTCAAGGCGAGGGTTTTGTTTCCTTTAAGTTTATTTAGAGGTGTAAAATGGCTAAAATTAAAGGGGTTAAACCGGTAGTAGACAATCGTAAAGCCAGGCATGACTATCACATAAAAGAAGCTTTTGAAGCCGGCCTAGTATTAACCGGAACGGAAGCTAAATCTTTACGGGCAGGTAAAGGCAATTTACAGGATGCCTACGCGGTAGTTAGAGACGGCGAGGTGTGGGTCAATAACTTTCATATCAGCCCCTATGAAAAAGGCAACCGCTTTAACCATGATCCTCTAAGACCTAAGAAGCTTTTATTGCACCGTAAGGAGATTAACCGTCTGGTAGGATTGCAGAAAGAAAAGGGATATACCCTAATTCCGATGAAAATCTACTTTAAAAATGGTTTAGCTAAAACCGAACTGGCGGTAGCTATCGGTAAAAAGCTTTATGATAAACGGGAAGATTTAGCTAAACGTGATGCTGAGAGGGATATGCAAAGAGCATTTAAAGATAAATCCTATATATAACAGTGACAAATCTTATTTCTCATATTATTATCTAGTATGCAGTTATTATTTATTATAAGGGGGCGTACTGGTTTCGACGGGGGATGAGATGGGTTGAGTAGCGAGCCGAGTTGTCGCCAGCTCGTTAAAAAGGTGAAAAATTTAAATTAACTGCAGAAGATAATTTTGCACTAGCCGCTTAAGCGGCTCGTCCGGTCAGATTTCCTAACGGTCTGATGCAGGGCGTCACTTAGTTAGGGTACCCTGAAGCCTTCTTTCTCGAGGGGCTTTAAGGGGAAATTAATCGGGGATAGCTCTAAGAAGCCTGTTCGTGGGCGTCGGCTGAGCGAAATTCAAAACACGGACTGCGCTCGGAGAGACTCTGCTGGTCTTTCTTTCGGACGGGGGTTCGACTCCCCCCGCCTCCACCAGATTATAGCGAGTAATTGCTCGAAAGAAGACCCGAAGGGGTCTTTTTGTTTTATATTGCTGGCTGTAATAAGCCCTTATAGGGCTATTCTATGCCACCCTTTTCACTTAATAAATGGAAACAACAGGGTTAGATTTTAACCCTTGAATCACATGATTGCTTCGGAGTTCTGGATTTAAGCGGCTTTTTGTGTCATGTATTGACTAGGTCAATTTGCTGTCTCCTTGGTACCAGTCAACTGCTTTTAATACATTTTGTGCAATTTGCAACTGCTGGTTTTGATTTAAATAGCGTGTTGTATGATAGAATGGTTTTTTAGTAGGCTCACCATACTCTTTTTGGAAATCTTCCATTTGTCTCCATACAAATTCCTCACAGCTGTTAATTGATGTTCCTAATGGAATGTCAAAATCAGTTACTTTAAGGTGATTAGGATTATAAGCATCTATTAGACTTGCCATGTATTCATAAGATCTACCGATCATTTTTATTGAGACTGCTTGATTTACTTCTCTTGATATCCATGCATGCAGAGTTATCGAATAAGGAGTTTTACTGCTTCCAACCCAAGCAGACCACTTATACTCTATAGCTCTATTAACCAGTACCGTTACCAATTTTTTAAATTCTTGTTCTCTTAGTTCCCGCCAAGCCGTAGAACGTTTTCCTGCAAAGAGACGCCAGTTTTTTTCTGATATAGTTTTTTCTTGTTCTATCCCAATAGCCGAACAAATCTCTAAAAAGCCTTTCTCATAATTAGACCTAAAATCAGCGTATTTTCGATCACGTAATATATATGGAATATCACAATCTCGATATAAAATTGGAAGAACCAAAATTCTTCGCTCATTCATTTGTCTGGACCATACAGCTCCTAGTTCAGTTTTTACCCAGTCTGAAACGATCGCATCTGGTGACAAAATGATTGCTAGATACTCTTGTGCTCGAATGCCTTCCTCTATCCTCCATAATATTGATTCTCCAACTTTAATTTCCCATTTATCAAACCAGACATTTGCTCCTGCTTTTCTTAGATCATTAGCTAACTTTTCAACAAAAGGTTTATCTACACTAGAATGACAAAGGAATATGCTGGACATAATATCCACCTCCTAATGAAAAAGGCTGTTGTAAGACTATTGGCCGTCAAGTAATTTATATATGGTTTACATTATTCTTTATAAGAAAATAATTTTCCTCTAATATATTAATTCGAAGTATCGTAGCAGATATAGGCGTCTCCTTGTGCCCATGCTGGTTTTCATGGTTTTCTCATTGTAACTGTGCAACTTTAATTCGGTGGTTATTTTAAGGAAATATTGAATTTATACTATGATTAAGGACTGTATCGACAATAAGGGGAGGGAGCCAGATGGCAAAATCGGAGTTTCAAGAAATTACCTACAAAATACAGGTAGCATGACCTTATAAGGTTGGTGCAAGTCACCCGCTTGTAGTATAAAAATCTCCAAAAATAGTTTATTTGTTGTAATATAATAAAATTTAGAGGTGATTATATGATATTATTTGCTCTCAATCAGCAGGGGTAGCTTATGCAGATAAACCGATTGTTTGAACTGATATATATACTTTTGGAAAAACACACTGTAACAGCTGTGGAGTTTGCTGAGCGTTTTGGGGTGTCAGTCAGAACCATATACCGTGATGTTGAAACGCTTTCTCAGGCCGGTGTGCCTATTTACATGAGTAAGGGCAGGGGCGGCGGCATATCCCTTTTGCCGGACTTTATCCTAAATAAGACATTCCTCACCGAGGAAGAAAAAAGCGAAATTCTTTCCTCCATGCGGGCGTTCGGCGCCATAAGTCTTGCGAATAACCAAACGGCCCTTGACAAGCTTAGCAGTATGCTGGGCGGGCAAAACGCGGACTGGATCGAAGTTGACTTTTCCTCTTGGGGCTATTTTGAAAATGATGAGAAGTATTTTTCCATGCTGAAAACCGCAATTATCGAAAAATACGTTGTCACTTTCCTTTATGCAAGCGGAAAGGCTGAAAAACTGCCTCGGGAGGTTATGCCGCTGAAAATGGTTTTCAAAGGAGCGGCGTGGTATCTTTACGGCTTTTGCACCATGCGCAAGGATTATCGTTTTTTTAAGCTGAGAAGAATCACTGGGCTTGCTGTAACCGAAAAGCGTTTTGATATGAAAGCGCCTGTCAAGGTGATGGAGGAGCAAAAATTCGATAACACGTCTTTCATAAAGACCAAACTGCTGATTTCAAAGAAGATGGCATTTCGGGTTTGGGACGAAATCAGCCATTATGAATTAACGGAAACCGGCGATTTTATATGCGAGCTCTATTTGCCCGACATTGGAACGGCCTGCACTTATGCAGCTTCCTTCGGCGAGCACTGTATTATCCTTTCTCCCGACGAGGCTATTGCCGAGTTGAAACGCAGATTGGAAAATTCCTTAAATAATTATTTATAATATGACACTCTGTTGTCATATTATATTGCTTATACTGTGATTACACTAAAAATATGAAAAGAGGTAATCGCAATGAATTATGAAATCGTTACTTTGAAGGAGAAAATCGTAGTAGGTATAGGTGCAAGAACAGGTAATAATGACCCCGACTGCTCCAACGTCATCGGTGGCTTGTGGCAAAAGTTTATGGGCGATGGCATTTGGGAAGCCATGAAGAACAAAGCTAATACTTACTGTATCGGGCTTTATTCCGATTATGATGAAACCTCCTATGATGTCACCGTTGGCTGTGAGGTTATGGAAAACGGCAATCCCGAGCTGACGGAAAAGCGAATTGCCGCCGGACAATATGCTGTATTTAGTGTTAAAGGCGATGTGGTAAAGGATGTGGCACAGGCATGGGAGAAAATTTGGGTTATGCCTTTAGACAGAAGCTTTTCCGGAGATTTTGAAGAATATCTGAGCAACGATAACGGCGTTGCGGACATTAAAATTTACATTGCGCTAAAATAGGAGTGGGTATATGGCTATGTGGAATCCGTGGCGGGGCTGCCATAAATACAGCGAGGGCTGTAAATATTGCTTTACTCATAAAGGGGATGCGAAACACGGCATTGATACCAATGTTATTGTGAAATCCTCTAAATTTAATGCCCCGGTTGCGGTTAACAAAAAGGGCGAATATACGATGAAATCGGGACAGGTGGTTTACTGCTGCTTTTCCGCCGATTTTTTAATTGAAGATGCGGACCTATGGCGGGACGAATGCTGGCGCATGATGAAGCAACGTCCAGATTTGAATTTTCTGTTCCTGACCAAACGGATTGAACGCTTCTTAGAATGCGCTCCTGACGACTGGGGGGATGGCTATGACAACGTAACCATCGGCTGTACCGTTGAGAATCAGGTATTAGCGGACCAGCGGCTTTCTATTTTTCAAAGGCTGCCCATCAAGCACAAAAATATCGTCATTCAGCCCATGTTGGAGGCCGTAAATATTGAGCCATATCTTGATAACATCAAGCTTGTTGTCATAGGCGGCGAGTATGACACTAATGCCCGCCCTTTTCATTTCGACTGGGCGCTTTCAGTTCGTGAGCAATGCATAAAGCATAACGTCAGCTTTAACCTGCGCCAGTTAGGCACGAACTTTGTAAAAGACGGCAAGCTTCGCCGGCTCAATTACAGCATGCTGTTTAAGTATGCGAAAGAATTGAATATGGATTATCATGAGAAATTAGAGGTTTGATTATCTGTCAGCCCCCCGGAAAATTGATATTGCCAAGATGAAGACGATACTTCGGTATCCTGTAAGAAAGAAGGCGTAAATATGCTGGAACTGCCCGAGGTGCTCACTCTTGCCAAGCAGTTGAATGAAAATGTGCAAAACAGGCGTATTTTGAAAGTTTATCCGCCCACCAAGGCGCATAAATTTTGCTGGTATAACGGCGACCCTGCTGAATATAATGATGCGGTTGCAGGATGCAAAATTATCAAAGCCGCGGGATTCGGCATATTTGTGGAGCTTAGCTTTGACAACGGCAGAGCGCTCTGTATCAACGACGGCGTAAACCTTCGCCTTGTGCCTTTGGATAAGGTTCCCCAAAACTATCAACTGATGATTGAACTGGACAATCATTTTGCTTTAGTGTTTACGGTGGCCATGTACGGCGGGTTTTTTTTGCATAGAGGTGATTACGATAATAAATATTACCTGGCAAGCCGCAATTATATCTCGCCGTTTACAGATGAGTTTCACAGCTATTTCTACCAATTTTTTGAGGAAAGCAAGCCTAATCTTAGTGCAAAGGCATTTTTAGCAACGGAGCAACGCTTTCCGGGAATCGGCAATGGTACGCTGCAAGACATATTGTTCGAAGCAGGCATATACCCAAAACTTAAAATTTCTGCGCTTGACGAAAGTGAAAAGGAAAAACTGCTTGAATCTGTGGTTAAAGTGCTGAAATCAATGACAGAGCTTGGCGGACGTGACACGGAAAAGGATTTGTTCGGAATGCCCGGTGGATATAAAACCCGCATGTCGAAAAACACGGCAGGTATGTACTGCTCAAAATGCGGAGGAATTGTTGTGAAGGAAAACTATCTGGGCGGCTCGATATATTTTTGCCCGGTATGTCAGCGCAAATAAAAGAAAGGACGGAACAGGCAGCCGTTACCCTTGTTTGGAGATGTGGAAATGTCACTCCACCAAATGCTTTGCGTGAAATGTGCGGACAGAGGGACGCGAGGCTGTGTGAAAACCTACTCAAATTGCCTCCTGTTTTGAAAAAGTGGAGTGAAACATCAAAAAATTAGCTTATTTTGATAATTACATCCCAAATAAACATCATAATTTAGAGAAGTGGGGATGAAAATTTCCAAAAATAGTTTCTACACAGCCTGACACTTCTCTTGTCCTCTTTAGGGGAATTTGTTATTCTGAGATAGGATGGTAAAGAATGGAACCTGGCCGACGTTCTCAGCCGGATTAACATACGGTTTCAGCCTTGTTTTTGATCGGCAGAGGCAAAATAAAAGGCGATTTCCCCCATGAAGCCAGAGATTTTGCCATGTGCTAAGTAGGCTGTTTAAAATATGGAGTGTGATAAATGAAATATAAAATACTGCTATTAGTGGCCGTTCTCACTGGATGTCTTTACCTGACTGGCTGCAGAGAGGATGTGGAGCTGGATAAGGAGCCGCCAATAGAAGAAAATCAAAGCACAGAACGGAAAGACACATTTGTCTGGAAATGGCAATATGGTTCTCCTGAGGATCACGGCTTAAATGGTGATACAGTAAAGTCTCTTCATGCCCGATATGACACTACTCAGATTCGTGCCTCCGTCATTTTCAAAGATGGACATATAGTTGATGAGTACTACAAGGATAGCTATGATGAGACAAGTGTGTTTAGGCTTCATTCCTGCTCGAAAAGCGTGACGAGTGCCCTCATCGGTATTGCTATAGACAAAGGATATATTGAGAGCGTGGACGTTCCCATATCAGAGTACTTTCCACAAATCCTTGAGTCTGATGACACCCTTCTAAAACAGATTACCATACGACATTTGCTTACTAACACTTCAGGCTTTGCTAGCAGCGATGCCGAATACTGGGGCGAATGGCGGCGTTCGGATAACTGGGTGGATTTTGTCCTCAATCGTCCTATCACGTCAACACCAGGTACTGCATTCAGCTATTCTACCGGAAATACTCACTTGCTGGCAGCTATCCTGCAAAAAGCAACAGGGAAAACCGCCGATGAGTTTGGGCAAGAACACTTATTTGATTTAGTGGGTATGGATAGCGTTGAATGCACCATGGATGCACAGGGTATTTCAGATGGAGGCAATGGTTTCTATATGACGATTTATGATATGGTGAAGTTTGGTTTGCTATATTATAACGAAGGACTTTGGGGAGATCAGCAAATTATTGCAAAAGAGTGGGTTGAGGAATCGACAAGCCTTCAATTCAAGCGATCAGCAGGAAGCGCTGATTATGGATACCAATGGTGGGTACGCACCTTTGGAGAAGAACAATATGACGCCTTTTTTGCTCAGGGACATGGAGGCCAGTACATCTTTGTGATACCGGAATTAGAGCTAATCGTAGCTTTCACAAGTAATCATACCGGCAGCAGCAGTATGTATTGGCAGTTTATTAACGACATAATTGCGGCGTCAGACCGATAAGGAAGACAAGGGTAAGGAGACAGTCTGACGTGTCCCTGCGTCCACTTCTGGGGATATCAAAAATCCCTCAGCTCAACTCGCATTGTACCGGATCATCCAGTCATTTATCTGCAGCAAATAAGCAATCATCTGAGGAGCTGCCATGAGCTGCCCAAACCATGGTTTTCCATAATCCTTGGTTGCCGACAGGAAGATTTCAGCCCTGCGTTTGTCTAAGAATCTGTTTACGGGAGCATCCGGATCTGCTAAAAGCTGCCGGAACCTCTGAGTAAGGAGCTTTTCATATTCTGGATTATAGGTCTTGGGATAAGGGCTTTTTTTCCGAAACAGCAGCTCTGGAGGCAAAAGGTCACGAAAAGCATCCCGCAGCAGGGCTTTTTCTACACCATTTTGATACTTCATGCTCCAGGGAACATTGTAGAGGTATTCTATAAGGCGATGATCGGCAAAGGGTACCCGGGCTTCAAGGCCATAGTACATACTGGCTCTATCCATGCGGTCAAGCAGGGTTTGCATGAACCACTGTATATTAAGATAGCTGATTTCCCGCTGCCGCCTTTCTTCAGCACCTTCTCCGGTGAGATGTGGCACCATATTAAGAGAATCCTCATAGCGCTGCCGCACATAATCCTCCAGGCTCAGCTTAGTTATCAACTCATCTTTCAACAAAATTGTTCGGGCAGACATATCCCAGGACCAGGGGAAGCCCTCTATGTTTAACAGCTCCTGACGATAAAACCAGGGATAGCCGCCGAATATCTCATCAGCACATTCACCTGTCAAGGCCACTTTATGGTGTTTTTTTACCATAGAGCAAAAGTACATCAGTGAAGCGTCAATGTCGGTCATGCCCGGGAGATCCTTGGCATACAAGGCTACCGGCAGCATATCGGCCAATAGAGCCTCATCACATTCCAAATAAGTGTGGTGCAGGTGATAAAAAGAAAGCATCTTATCCACATACTGTCGATCCCTGGTAGGCTGAAATTCGTTGGCCTGAAAGTGCCTATCATTACCTGCAAAGTCAAAGGAAAAGGTATTGAGGGTAATACCTTTAGCCTGCAAAAAATTCGAGGCCACAGCTGTGACAATGCTGGAATCAATACCACCGGATAAAAAGCTGCAAACAGGAACATCCGACACCATCTGCCGGGTAATGGCGTCCCGTACCAGATAGGATACCTTAGCAACAGTTTCCCCATAAGAATCCGTGTGAGATAGGGCTTCCAAGCTCCAGTAAGTCTGTTCGCGAAAACCTTCCGGTGTAAATATGGCAAAACTTCCGGGCCGTATCTCGCGAATTCCTTTAAATACGCCGCAACATGGAGTTCTGGCGGGGCCGATACCGAAAATCTCTCTTAAGCTGTCAATATCCGTTTGAGGTGTTACTTGGGGATGGCAGAAAAGAGTTTTAATTTCCGAACCAAATACCAAGGTGCCATTTTTAAAGGTGTAAAACAGAGGCTTTACACCGACCCGATCCCGATAGAGGATAAGCCTATTCTCTTTGCCATCCCAAATAGCAAAGGCAAAAATCCCGTTGAGTTTGGCTACAAAGTCGAGTCCATATTCTATGTAGGAATAAAGAATTACCTCAGTATCGCTGGTGGTTTCAAAGGAATAGCCTTTTTGCTTTAACCCGGGTATAAGTTCATCTGTATTGTAGACCTCGCCGTTGTAGACAATTACATACTCATTATCCTTTACCTGCCGCAGCATGGGCTGTACACCGCCTGACAAATCCCGAATAGAAAGCCTGCTGTGGGAGAGACCAATATGAGGGGCCAAGTATTCTCCGTTTTGATCCCGGCCACGGTGGGCAATAGCTTCCCTCATGGCAATGAGCGTGTTGCTCCATCTTCCTTTATCATAGGTGAAATCCTCCTGAAAATTACAAAAACCTGCAATACCACACATTTTTACACCTCAATTTCCAAAAAAATAGGCGCCGCCCCAAAAGGGCAAGCGCCTTTGCTTTCCACAGTATATTTTATTCTATGTGTTCAATATGGTGAAAAGAACTTTAAATTTAATTCAGATAATATCCTGTAAAATCAACCTTAAAACTATAAGCCCCCCTTTACTTCACAAAGAAATATCTCCTTAGTGAAGCGTCTCCGTACCCACTTGGAAATAAACCGGCTACTAGTTGCAGTCGGTTTTCCGCAAAACCTGCTGGTATAAATCTGTATTTGGGTCAGATTCCGACCAGACCTTTGTATTGGTAACGATTAAACAGTTCTGGTAAGGAGTGGCCGAATTCTATAACCTCTGCTTGGGTTGCTGCCGATGATTCATCAGCATAATTTTTAAGACTTCAAAAGTCCTTATTTGTTTGTAGAAACTCCCTTTTAAGTTAGTAAAGATAACCTAAGATCGATAAAGAAACCCTTAGCACTAACATTATCCCAGCAGGTGGGATAAACTAGGAGTAACAAGTTAAATGAAATGTCTACATTCCATGAATTTAGAATAAACAGTGGTCTTATTTTTAAGGTGGAAAGGAGAAGCGCATTGGCAAATAATAAGATAAATAAATTAAAGAATTTTAGGAAGGTTAGCCCCAGTATTTCCGGCACATTTGATTTTACTGATACTTTCGATTTTGATTTAGGGCAGATTGATTTAAGTAGTGCCTTTGAAGACCTCTATATCTCTAATGATGCCAAATTATTTCTGGGCAGATTTTCGGAAAAAGACATGTACAGTAAGATTGAGGCCATAGGGCTGTTGAAGCATCTTAAAGCTATGGGATTTTCTGTTATACATATGGATATTGATAGGGATGAAAACTACATAAATTATCTCAAACTGTATTGGGAAGATAAAACCCCGGAAAATCTACTCCTTGACCTTAGGGTTAGTGAACATACTTTTATTCCTGATAAACAATTTTTTGAAGAGGGCTTTAGGATAGAGCCTTATAATATGATTCTTATCGAATGGTTGTCAGCCAAAAACCCCCGGGCGGTTTTTGATAACAACCGGCCTCAATTACCGGGACAGAGCAGCCCTGGGCTAGGTATACTTAAATACTGTTTTCAGTTACTCTATAATATATCCAGCGAAGTTTTTAAAGACGGGTTTCTTGATATTCCTACCTATATGCATAGTGCTATCATGTATTCTAAAGAATTCAAATTTTTCGATCCGGTTCAAGAAGCTATACTTAGGGCCGCCAAAAGAGACCTTAAAGGATACTCACTGGCTGACATCTCTTGGGGTGTAATTACCGAAACAATTATAGATGTCCATAAAAAACAGCCCGCAGTATATGACCCCGGGGAGCAAATTCATTATGTTTCCAATAGAATGAAGGAATATTTTGAATCAAAATTATATGTTACAACCTTTAATAAATACTATACTAGGAAAAAATATTACTTTAAATATCAGGAAATGGTGCGTAAAAGGAAGGAAATTCTTCTGACCAGGAAAATTGAAGATCTTTAAGGGTTATAAAGACAGAGGGAATTCCTCTGTTTTTATAACCCTATCTACTAAAAAAAATCTTAGTATTGACTGTTCTGGTCAGGTCTAAAGTAAAAAGATGCCTGAAATTTACCAACTTTCAAATAGCCTATTTGGTACACTTTTTGGCGGGATCGATTATGCATTTGTTATAGGGAAATAAAAATTCTCTTATACCACTTGAATAGGGTGCAATATCGTACTGCTGAAAATAAACTACTACTCCTTCAGGAGTGCAGTAAAAATTATTTACATCAAAAGTCTGTTCTACCAGCTCCTCATAATTTTCGAAATAAAGATCAGGGTTTTCCTTTATCTCGGCAATAATTCTCTTTTTAATATACGATTGATAGTTACCGGAACACTTATACAGTTCTCTAAGTTTGAGCATCTTTCTAGTCTTCAGGTTCCAGGTCTGGGAAGTCCTGGTGGTTAGGCCGTGAGCTCCACCAGTGTATTGGTAGTTATCCAAATACAAACTGATTATACAGGCTTGGTTATAAGTTACGTCAAAGGTCTGCAGACCTTCATATACACGCACCGGATAGCCGTTTTTGACATCATCCAGATACTGAGCAACTGCCATTTGGTAGAGCTTGGTACGGAAGTTGTTTTGTAGTGCCAGGGCTTTATCTCGATAATACTGGTTTACAACCTTTATACCGGTTTTGTAGTTATTGGCAGTGAATTCAGGATATTCTATGCGGTAATTTAAAACAGTAACACCTTCATATTTCATCTCTTCCGCAATTACCACGGTATTAAAGGGTATTGATTTTTTCAATGTTATCACCTCACCATAATATATGAGATAATATTATATTTAGTGACAATCTTAAGAGAAGGAAGGTAGAAGAAGATAAAAAAGAACATACTATTTCAGTTAGACATGGCTTGGCAGCTTTATCTTTATCATATAGACAATTTAGGTGAGACAGAGGCGCTATGGGCATTCAGTCCCACGGGGCTGCAGGTCTATAAAGAGGAAGATAGTTGGTGGGTAGATTGGCCCGAAACTGAAAGCTATGAGATGGGACCGCCCAGTATCGCATGGATTATGTGGCATATTATATATTGGTGGAGTATGGCATGGAATTGTAATTTTGGAGATGGCACTTTAAAAAAAGAAGATATCCCTTGGCCGGGAAGTATCGAAAAAGCAAAAGCGGCCATAGATTCACTCCATGATAAATGGGTCTCTAAATTAAACGATTTGTCAGAGGCAGATTATCTATCTAAACGGCAGTCCCAATGGCCATTATCGGATAGGAACTTGGCAGATATTGCCTTATGGTTAAATGGGGAATTAATGAAAAATGCAGCAGAAATAGGTTATGGGCGATTCTTATATGCAACCTGTACTAAATAGTTTTTATAATTGGAGTAGTGACTTATTTATCATTGATGACCTTGATGCTTTTGCAAGTGCATTTGCATTAAGATAAGCATGTTAAAGGAAGGGAAGGACTTAAAGATGTCTAACATAATCGAACAGGTCAGGCAAGAACTAATGAGCAACATAGATGAAAAGACTAGGGAAAGTGGTAAAAGATTTTTTAAAGAAGAAGTAAAATTATATGGTGTAAAAACCTCCCTGGTTACAAAGATATCCAAACAGGCGTTTAAGAGTTTTACAGGGCTTTCCAAAAAAGAAGTATTTACTTTATGTGAAGAACTATGGAAGTCGGGAATGATGGAGGAATCTTTTATTGCCTGTAACTGGTCATATGAACTTAATAAAGAGTATACGGTGGAAGACTTTGATGTATTTGAAAAATGGGTAAATGAATATGTAAGCAACTGGGCCTCCTGCGATACTTTGTGTAACCATAGCGTGGGCACCTTTCTGGAAATGTATCCATCATACATAGAAAACCTTAAGGAATGGACGCAATCACCTAACAGATGGGTTAGGCGTGCCGCAGCGGTATCACTTATCATACCAGCTAAAATGGGTTTATTTAAGGAAGATGTTTTTACTATTGCGGATAGATTATTATTGGATAAGGACGATTTAGTACAAAAAGGGTATGGCTGGATGTTGAAATCTTTAGGCACAAATTATGAGGAAGATGTATATCAATATGTGTTAAGTAAGAAGGAGATAATGCCTAGAACTGCATTAAGATATGCAATAGAAAAAATGCCGCCAGACAAGAAACAACTGGCAATGAGAAAAGATAAGAAGAATGTGTCGCTACCCCCGTCCCTATGACACAAATATGGAGGAAAGTCTATGAAGTCCGAACTGATGAAAATTCCGGGGATAGGAAAAAACATGGCAGAACACTTGATAAAGGCAGGTTATCCGACCATAGAAACACTTAAAGGGCAGAATCCCGAGGATATCTATGCTAAGGACTGTCTTGCACAAGGTTGTGCTGTGGATAGGTGTGCACTCTACTGTTATCGTTTAGCAGTCTGCTATGCTGATAATGACGGAGTTTTACCGGATGGTAAGAAAAACTGGTGGAACTGGAAAGATTGAATAATCAATGTCCGGGCAGAAAGGGGAATGGAAATGATAATACGCGAGGAACGCTATGAAGATTACAATTCAATACTGCGACTGACATACCAAGCATTCTTGACTCTGGATTATCCCGGCAGGCAACGTATGGATGAGCATTTCCTGGTGTCACTTTTGCGGGGTTCGGAATCTGTTATCCCGGAGCTTTGCTTGGTTGCGGACTGCAACGGTGAAATTGCCGGACATATTCTCTACACCAAAAGCGGGATTCTGCGTGTTGACGGAACCAAAACCCCAACCATAACGTTTGGCCCCTTAAGCATTCTGCCTAAGTATCATAAGCAGGGTATCGGCGCCGCACTTGTGCGCTACAGTCTGGAAAAGGCTCGTGAACTGGGGTATAACGCAGTTTTAATAGTCGGGATTCCGGATTATTACCCAAAGCTTGACTTCAAACGTGCACGGGAATATGGACTCGTACTGCCGGATGGTACCGCCCCGGATGCATTTATGGTCTATGAGCTCATTTCCGGTTCACTGAACGGCGGCGGAGAATTTCGTCTTCTCGCCCCCGAATATGAGCTGGCCGAAACGGATAACGCCGGCTTTGACAAGTTTCATAAGGCATTCATGAACCAGAATTATCCCGGGCAACTAATGCTTCGCCCACTTGGGGATGCGGATATTGGATTGATGGAAAAATGGCTTTATATGCCGCACACTGCTAAGTGGTACGAGCATCCCGGCGACTGGATTCATGAAATCCGCAACAGGCGTGGCGAATTTAACTTTATTACGCATTTTATTGCCGAAATCGACGGTGTGGCAATAGGTTTTTGCCAATACTATGATTGTTATTTCGGTCAGCAGCACGAAGATTGGTATGTGGTCGATATTCCGGGTGTGATGTTTAGTATTGATTATCTAATCGGTGCACCGGAATACCTGCAGAAAGGTTATGGTAAGGAAATGGTGCGATTGCTTGAGGAAAGACTGTCTGCTCTCGGCGCCAAGCGTGTGGTAGTACAGCCCCATAAGGAGAATATTTCTTCATGCAATGTGCTTGAAGCGAACGGCTACACTGATAATGGCCAATACTACGCAAAGGAACTGTCCGATTAAGATGTGCCCGTACCTAAGGGTGTGCAAAGTTAAGAAGCGTATAAATTGGCACCGGTATAGGAGTGAGGGGTACGACTTCAAACGGATTCAATGTGCTAAAAACCCCGCTTCACATTGCTCCCCGGCGCTGTTTTTTAAAGGCTTTATATTGTTTTTCAATGTCTGGATTCTCCTTAAAAAACTCCAACAAATTCTTTATTTCCGATACGGTTGAGGGACTTAGCGAATGCTCAACCAGTTCAACTTCTTCCAGAGGATTAGTATTACCTATCATTGTTAAAAAGCGCTCTAATGTATTATGGCGATCAAGAAGATAGGTCCCTATTTTCTTGCCCTTATCGGTGAGAATGATACTATCGTAGCGGTCATATTCCAGATATCCAAGATCCACAAGTCTAAGAATCATCTTGGAGGTAGATGACGGCTTAACATGCAGCAGTTCCGAAAGTTTGCCCACCCGAGCATAATTATCTTCAAGGCACAGCCTATACACCATTTCAAGATAGTCCTCCAATGCCGCAGTCAGCTTGCCTTCCTGTTGATTTTTAAGTTGATATCCCCGAACGGTGCGAAACTCTGAATCGGAAGGTTTATTCATAAGCATCAATCCTTTTGTACTTTTTATCATTGCTACATTTATATTTGTAACCCTTTCTACTTATGATTCATAGATTAGTTGAAAGTAACGTTATTTCCCGCCCCTAACAAAGAGAACGGGGATAAGTGCTATTTAGGCATTAGATTTATATTTTATGGAGGTATCTTATGAAGAAGAAAGTAAAAGGCTTACTAAGTATTGCCCTGGCTTTGATGCTGGTGTTGGCGGGGTGCGGTGCCCAGCCGGCATCTGACATGAAAAATGATAAGCTGAATGTGGTGGCGACGACGACTATGCTGGCGGATTTGTCTAGAATTATCGGCGGAGAGCATATCATAGTTAACTGTTTAATGGGTCCCGGCATTGACCCCCATCTTTACCAAGCCAGTGCCGGCGACGTAACCCTGATGCAGAAATCCGATGTTGTTGTATATAACGGGCTGCATTTGGAAGGTAAGATGGGGGAGGTCTTTAAATCCTTATCCGGCCAAGGGCACGCGGTAATTTGCATTGAAGAAGGGCTTGACGAATCCAAGCTTCTTACCTGGGAGGAAGATACCTCAGTGTATGATCCGCATATCTGGTTCGATGTTTCGCTTTGGAAGGACGCGGCCAGAATTGTTGCGGGTGGACTGTCTCAGGCCGATCCTGATCATGAATCCGATTATGAGTCGAATCTGGCGAATTACCTCAATGAACTAGATGGCATAGACGCCTATATTCGGGATAGAGTTGCGGAAGTGCCGGAGGGGCAGCGAGTGCTGGTTACGGCCCACGACGCGTTCAATTACTTTGGTGAAGCTTATGATTTTGAGGTGCGAGGTCTTCAAGGCATTAGTACTGATGCTGAGGCAGGTACTGCCGATGTAAGCGCCTTGGCTGATTTTATCGTGGAACGGCAGATTAAAGCGGTTTTCGTTGAGTCTTCGGTGCCGCCTAAAACTATTGAGGCGCTTCAAGCAGCAGTCAAAGCCAAAGGGTTTGATGTTGCCATTGGCGGCGAGTTGTACTCCGACTCGCTTGGCGGACAAGGTTCCGGTGCTGAAAGTTATATCCTCACCTGCAAAGCCAACATTGATACTATCGTGGAAGCACTAAAATGATGGGGTGATTAGTATGGACATGAAAATGCAAAGCTATGCGGTGGAGGTTGAAGACCTTACCGTGGCCTATGATGCCCAGCCGGTTTTATGGGATATTGACCTGAAGATCCCCCAAGGAAAGTTGATGGCGGTGGTGGGGCCTAACGGTGCAGGCAAGACTACTCTCATCAAAGCAATGCTTAGGTTGCTGAAACCGGTTTCTGGAGTAGTCCGTTTCATAAACCGAAGAGGTGATATACACCTACTGAAAAATCGTATTGGCTACGTTCCGCAAAGCGGCAGCGTAGATTGGGATTTTCCTGCGACTGTGCTAGATGTAGTGCTGATGGGCTGTTACGGAAAACTTGGCTGGATCAGGCGCCCCCGCAAAGCGGATGTAGAGCTGGCGCGAAAGACCTTGCAAAAGGTAGGTATGGAGGAATACGCCTCCCGTCAGATTAGCCAGCTCTCCGGTGGCCAGCAGCAACGGGTATTTTTAGCCCGTGCGCTGGTGCAGGAAGCGGAGATTTACTTCATGGATGAACCGTTTAAAGGCGTGGATGCGCAGACCGAAAAAGCCATCATCCTGCTCTTGAAAGAACTAAAAGAGCAGGGAAAAACGGTAGTGGTGGTTCACCACGACCTGCAGACAGTGGCGGATTATTTCGACTGGGTGACGCTTATCAATTTGCGGGTGGTGGCCAGCGGACCAATCGAAGATGTTTTTCATGAAGACAATTTGAAAAAAACATACCGGAGCACCGGTACCCTATTAAGGAGTGCGGTGTGAGTGCCATTATTTCTTTATTAAGTGACTACACATTTCAGACAGTGGCCTTGGGGTCAGCCCTTTTGGGAGTTATCAGCGGCGTATTGGGGAGTTTTGCCGTACTGCGGAAACAAAGCCTGTTGGGTGACGGCGTTTCCCACTCCGCACTGCCTGGCGTGGTTATGGCGTTTATTCTGCTAGGCAGTAAAAGCACAGAAATTCTGCTGCTAGGCGCGCTTGTTTCCGGGCTTATGGCAACTCTTTTTATTATGAGTATTGTCCGGCACACGCGAATCAAATTTGATAGCGCCTTGGCTTTGGTGATGTCAGTATTTTTTGGGTTGGGGCTGCTGTTACTGACCTATGTACAAAAGATTCCGAATTCCAATCAGGCGGGACTTAAACGCTTTATATTCGGGCAGGCTTCCACGCTGATGCAGCGTGATATCCTTTTGATGGCTATCTGTGGCACGATTCTGTTGTTGCTGGTCTTTCTGTTCTGGAAGGAATTTAAGCTCTTTACCTTTGACAGTGATTTTGCCCAAAGTCTCGGATTCTCACCTCAAAAACTGAACCTGCTGCTGTCGGTCATGGTGGTGCTGGCTATCATCATTGGGTTACAGACAGTGGGCGTGATCTTGATGAGCGCCATGCTGATTGCCCCGGCTGTTGCAGCGCGCCAGTGGACGAATAAGCTCTGGGTAATGGCTTGGCTGGCGGCCATATTTGGTGCTGTGTCCGGTATTGTGGGAACAGCAGCTAGCTCTCTGATGACCAAGCTCCCGACAGGCCCTGCGATTGTGGTATGTGTCAGCTTGATTGTTATAGTCAGTGTCCTGCTCGCACCGGGAAGAGGCATTCTGCACAGACTGTACCGGCGCAGGAAAAATAGATTTCTATTGAAGTTGGAAGGAGGCGGGTCCCATGTCCCCCCAGTTTGAGATACAACTAATTGCTGTCATTATGGCGGTGGGATGCGCGCTTCCCGGCGTGTTCCTGGTACTGCGCAAAATGTCTATGATGTCCGACTCGATAACCCATACAATTTTGCTCGGTATCGTTCTGGCGTTTTTTATGGTCCATGACCTTTCATCTCCGTTGCTGATATTGGGTGCAGCGATGGTAGGAGTCATAACTGTTTGGTTGACCGAGATGCTGGGAAGCACGCGGCTTTTAGCCGAGGATGCGGCAATTGGCATCGTGTTTCCGCTGCTATTTTCCATAGCAATTATCCTCATCACACGCTACGCAGGTTCAGTGCATCTGGACACCGATTCGGTACTCTTAGGCGAACTTGCTTTTGCCCCTTTTGACCGGATGATTGTGGCCGGAGTTGATATCGGAGCTAAAGCTATATATACGACCGGCACACTTTTGCTGCTGAATTTGGTGGTCATCATCGTCTTCTTCAAGGAGCTAAAGGTTGTGACCTTTGACCCCATGTTGGCGGCTGTATTAGGATTTACACCGGCATTGGTCCATTACGGACTGATGACCCTTGTTTCGCTTACGGCAGTAGGTGCGTTTCAGGCGGTGGGCTCCATACTGGTAGTAGCGTTCATGATTGGTCCGCCGGTCACGGCGTACCTTCTCACTGACGATTTGAAATGGATGCTGATTTTGAGCGGACTGATCGGCGCTGTCAATGGGGTGTTGGGATACCAGATGGCTGCCCTTCTGGACGTATCCATTGCAGGCAGCATGGCTGTGATGACTGGAATCGTTTTCCTGTTGGTGTTCGTCTTTGCTCCAGGCCGAGGTTTGGTCAGTGCCTTACTCAGGCAAAGAAACCAGAAAATACAGTTTGCCAAAATGACACTCCTGTTCCATCTTTATAATCATGAAAGTAGTAAGTGCGGGTTACAGGAGGGAGGAATTGATACTATACAAACTAAATTGCACTGAGATGTGACATTTACCAGGAAAATCATGACGCTTCTAAAAACGGATAAGTGCATAGAATTTACAGATAACATGGTCAAGTTAACTGATTATGGGCGTTTGACCAGTATTTATAATTATGAGGTATTGTTCACAGAATAAAACTATTTCTTTAAAAACTAGAGTTAGAAAGTAAAGCAGCGAATTTATTTCCAGCCTATTAGTAAAGACTTCTCCCATAAGGGCAATGTTAACTATACCTACTATATCCTGGTGAAAAGAGCGGTATAATTGCAGGCATACAGGTAATAATATGTACATCGCTTCCTTGGAATTTGCCAGAACTTGCTATAAAATTTTTATGTATAACTAATTGGAATAATAAGCTATAATGTTGCTAGAAACGAAAAATAGTCAAGGAGGGAAGAGCATGCCAGAAGAATTCAAACCAGGCTGCCAAAGACCTGCAGTCGCTAAGAAAAAGAATGAGGTAAAAACTGGTGTTGAGCATGTTCCTGCTCAAGAGGAGGTAGCAAGTATGGTAAAAGTGGGTAAACCAGCCCCCGATTTTAATGCGGCGGGATTTTTCCAGGGAATGTTTATGAATTTTAGTTTATCAGAATATCTTGGTAAATGGGTATTAGTTTGTTTCTATCCGGGTGATTTTACATTTGTATGAGCAACGGAAGTTTCAGCAGTTGCTGAAAAGCATCAAGAATTACAAGAATTAGGCGTAGAAGTTCTTTCCGTCAGTGTAGATAGTATTTATGTACATAAAATGTGGAATGACCACGAGATATCTAAAATGGTTGACAAAGATATACCCTTCCCCATGCTCTCCGACCAAGATGGCAGTATTGGCAAAATGTATGGAATTTATGATGAAGATAGCGGGGTAGAAACCAGAGGCCGTTTCATTATTGACCCGGATGGAATTATTCAAGGTTTCGAAGTTTTGACTCCTTCTGTAGGCAGGAATATAAGTGAAACTATCAGACAGATTAAAGCTTTCCAATTAGTGCGTAATTCGCAAGGAACTGAGGCTACTCCGGCTGGCTGGAAACCGGGCAAATCAACCCTGAAGCCTAACCCGGATTTAGTAGGTAATGTTTGGAAGGTGTGGAAAGTAAGCGAGGCTTTCGAAGACTAAAGGTAAATATTAAAAGGCAGTTGGGTTTTTTCCTAACTGCCTTTAACTTTATCACTACCCTTTTCCCCGTGGCAAATTTTTGATATCATCCAGATACTGGGCAGCCACCATTGGGTGGAGCTTGATATGGAATTGTTTTCTAGTGCCAGCGCTTGGTCTTGGTAATACTAGTTTACAACTTATAAAAATATCAGTTGCCCGGATTGAATAACCCCGTGCTCAAATATTTTTCTCCCCGGTCAGGGAAAAGTACCACCACAAATCCTTGTTCGATATCTTTGATACATTCCAGGGCAGCCAGCAGAGCGGCTCCGCTGCTCATTCCTACAAAAATACCTTCCTGGGCTACCACAGTCCGGGCCATGGCAAAAGCAGCTTCGGATTCAATCATAACCTTCCGGTCAACTTGGGCAGGATTATAGATTTCCGGGACGATAGCTTCTTGCATGTTTTTGAGGCCTTGAATGTAATGGCCTATTACAGGATGTGCCTCAACTATTTGGATAGAGGCATTTTTGGATTTTAAGCCCATCCCGACTCCCATGATAGTTCCTGAAGTGCCCAAAGCGGAAACAAAATGAGTAACCTGGCCTCCGGTGTCTTCCCATATTTCATGGGCAGTCGTCTCATAATGGGCCAGTTTGTTATATTCATTGGAAAACTGGTTGGGCATAAAGTATTTATCAGGATAGCTGCGGCAAAGTTCATGGGCTTTCCTGATAGCTCCGTCCGTGCCTTGGGAGGCATCGGTAAGAGTAATCATAGCTCCGAAAGCCTCAATCATCTGGCGGCGTTCAACTGAAACTGCTTTACTCATAACTATTTCCACTGCATAACCTTTTAGGGCGCCAATCATGGCCAGGCTGATTCCGGTATTACCGGAGGTAGGTTCGATTATAGTTTTACCTTTAATCAGAGCCCCGCTGTCTTCTGCCTGTTCAATCATTTTCATGGCAATACGGTCCTTGATGCTGCCGGTGGGGTTAAAGCCCTCCAGTTTAGCGTAAAGCGGAATATGCGGCTTAGGGTTTAATTTATTTATTTTCACTAGTGGAGTGTGTCCAATAGTATCAATGATATTGTCGTACATATAAATTCTTCCTCCCATTCATTATCAACATTATATTATATATTATCATGCTAAGCAGTAGCATAAAATATCCGGTTTCATTTTGATTATTATCCTAAAAAGTTAAATAAAGGATTATTTGAATTGAGAATTGAACAATACTATTACGCTATTTTGATGGCAAAAATACTTGCCAATATAAAGGGGGGACTTTTAATGTTGGCCCAAAAATATTATCAATATAAACAGAATTACGATGAGGAGGGAGTTATCTTTTCTTTCTCCGGATTGCTTTCAGAAGAAATCTTGTTTGCTTTAGGGGATGCCCTGAAAAAAAGGCTGGTACTGGAAGAAATGGATACCAATACGATTAAGCGAGTATTTTCGGTGTTTATGGAGCAAGTACAAAATATTATCCGCTATTCTGCTGAGCACACATCCGGTGTTGCAGAGAATAAAATCCTGGAACTAAGATCGGGAATTGTAATGGTTGGTTCTAAAGACGAACAGTTCTATGTAGGGTGTGGCAATACGGTTTCTAACAGTGATGCTATGGATTTACGGGGACGCTTGGAAGTTATTCGGAAATTAGGTAAAGATGAACTGCGGGTTTACTATCGCGAAAAGCTAAGAGAAGGAACGGATAGCTCTAGTAAAGGAGCCAACCTAGGTCTAATTGAAATTGCCCGCCGGTCTTCGGGGCCGATTGAGTTTGACTTTTTAGAAATTGATGCGGATAAATCTTTTTTTTGCATCAAGTCCTATATTTAAGAGTGAGGTGAATTAGTATGAAAAACATTATTATTCCTTCCTCTGAAAGAACTCCGCAGATAGATTTTGATTTTACTACCGGAAGGCTAAGTATAAAAGGGGAGTCTTACCCCGAAAATGCACCCTCCTTTTTTGGGCCTCTCCTTGGTGCCATCCGTTCTTATTTACAGATGCGGCCGGATGTGGATATATTTATGGATATTAAGATGGACTATTTCAATAGTAGTAGTGCTAAAGCTTTGATGAATCTTTTTCAGATTATGGATGAGGCGGCTGAAGCCGGAGTTAATATTGTTACTCGTTGGCATTACAATGATGATGACGAAACTATGCGGGAATTTGGCGAAGACTTTTCTGAAGATCTTAAGTGTCTTTGTTTTGAAATGGTGAGAATAGGTTAATGGAATATAACCTTTTTGAAAATGAAAATAAAATAATTAAACGGGCGGAAGAATTAGTAAATGAAGAGACGGCTGACCCGGAAGAAATAAAGGCGTGTCTGGTGGAGCTTATTGATGCTTTTAGCCGCAGCTATCGGGAGCAAAAATGTTTAATTAGAGTAAGTGACCGTCAGCAGGAGCACTTACGGGAAGTAAAAGAAGAATTGTTAGCTAAAACTTTACAGCTAGAATGTCAGGCCGTAGACTTGAAGGTACTTAACGAGGATTTGGCCGCGGAAATTTTTATTCGCAAAAAAGCGGAAGAGAATTTGCGTATTTTAGCTAATACAGATACTCTAACCGGAGTGAATAATCGACGTAGATTTATGGAACTTCTAGAAGGGGAAATCCGGAGGGTGAATAGAACCAACCGCGTGTTATCCCTCATGATGTTAGATATTGATCATTTCAAAAATGTGAATGATACCTATGGACATGCGGTAGGGGATCAAGTGCTTTGTCATTTTGTTATGGTTGTAAAGGATAGTATTCGGGATATCGATGTAATTGGCCGCATGGGGGGAGAAGAATTTGTAGTCATGCTTCCTGAAACATCAAGCCAAGAAGCGGCGATTGTAGCTGAACGCTTACGCACTGCTGTGAAAAATCGGGAAATTATTATACCGGGGGAGAAGTTTAATATCACCGTAAGTATCGGGCTGGCGGAGCTTGAGCTAGGAGAGTCCAGTGACCACTTGTTAATACGAACAGATGAAGCAATGTATCTGGCCAAGCAAAATGGCCGCAACCGGGTGGAAATTGCTTAAGGCGATTTGGAGAAGGTGAACGTTATATGCTGCGCAGACTTGGGGGTGCCACATTAATTTTAAGTATACTGGTATTCTTAGTATTAAAGCTAAGCACCGCAGAGGCGGGCACTACAGAAGTGCGCATCGGTGTTTTGGCTAATAAAGGAAAATCAGTAGCAGTAAATGCCTGGCAGCCGCTGATGTATTATTTAGGCAAAGAAATTCCCGAACATCAATTCGTTTTAGTGCCTTTAGGGTTTGAAGAGCTATATCCGGCAGTAGAGGCGGGAGAAGTTGATTTCATAATAACCAATACGGGGCAATATATTGAATTGGAATATTTCTATGGAGTTTCCCGTATAGCTACCTTTCGCAATGAAGGTACCGGAGGTTTTTACACGAAATTTGGCGGGGTATTATTTGTATCTTCTGATCGGGAGGATATTAATACTATACAGGATTTTCCCGGTCATAAAATGCTAGTGGCGGATGAGAAGTCATTTGGGGGATGGCTCATGCAGCTACGGGAAATAAAAGCTCAAGGAGTTGACCCTAGTGAGTTTGCAGAACTTAAATCGGCTGGAAACCACGAGGAAGTAGTTTTAGCTGTCTTAAAAGGCCAGGCTGATATTGGGGCAGTACGCACTGATACCCTGGAGCGCATGGCCGAAATGGGGAAACTTGATTTTAAGCGTATTCGGATTATAAATGAACAGCATACGCCGGACTTTCCCTTTATTCACAGTACCAGGCTTTATCCGGAGTGGCCTTTTGCCAAAGCTGCACATATGGACACCTTAACTGCCCGCAAGGTAGCAATTGCCCTTCTGACTTTACCCGAAGATTTCTATGCTGCTAAAGCCGTCCAAAGCGGCGGCTGGACTATACCTGAAGACTATACTTCTGCTCATGAGCTCTTTCGTGAATTAAAGATGGGGCCTTATCAGCATTTGGGAGAAATTAAGCTAGTTGATGTGGTTAGGAAGTATTGGCCAGTTATGGTAGTTTCAGTTTTACTTTTACTAGTTATTACTATAGCTGCGGTGTGGATTTCCTTGGCTAACCGTCGTTTGGAAACAGCTTTGGCCGAGCTTAATGCGACCCATACTGAATTGGAAAAGACTAATAATTTACTAGTTGAAAGCGTGCAGTATGCCCGTAACATTCAAAGGGCTTTGTTGCCGGATGTGCAAGCCGTAAGTGGAGATGTAGCGGAGCTGGCAGTATTATGGGAACCATTGAATGTGGTAGGGGGTGACTATTATTGGTTAGGCCGGATTAACGGAAAGGTTATTATATTGGTGGCAGACTGTACCGGTCACGGAGTGCCGGGTGCTATGGTAACTATGGTTTTAAGTGCCAGTCTGGATTTTATTCTGCATGAAGGTGGAGCGACAGACCCGGGACAAATTTTGACGGAAATCGATCGGGCCATGCGGGACAGACTTCGCCAAAATGACCCGGATTCACTTACTGATGATGGGCTGGATGCGGCAGTTTGTGTCTATGACCCCTTAACCAAACTATTGTCATTCGCGGGAGCTAACCTGCCGCTAGTTTATGTAAAAGAAGATAGTGTATCCCTAATTAAAGGAGATAGGGCTTACTTAGGATATAGAACCCTGCGCCCCAAAAATATATTTACCGTTTCTGAAATTGCGGTGGAACCAGATATGAACTTTTATTTGTTTACTGATGGTGTTACTGATCAAATGGGGGGAGTCACTAAACAACTGTTTGGAAGGAAACGTTTAACTGAATTGATTGCTAGTTTTAGTCAACAACCGCTAATTGAACAAATTCAGATGCTAAAAGAGCATTTGCAATATTACCGTCAGCATGAGGAAATTAGAGATGATATGACCTTAATTGGTTTCAGAATAAAATAATAGACTATATATTGTGATTGGAATATAAAAGGGGATATAATTTCCTTTGCAAGCTATGGGAAACTATTAGCTGGAATTAAAGAATCTATTAAAATTGCGTCGAAGCGAAAGATGGAATTAAGGGAAAATACAAGTACTTGTTAGATAAAAATATTAAGCGGTTAATTCGCAAAAATTGCGAAAGTTATTTAACAAAACCCGCATTATCATTAGATAATGCGGGTTTTTAAATTATATGCTTTGCAGAAGTTGAGTTGGCATATATTTTTTGATTTATATAATATAAGCCAACATTACCGAACTTAATTGGAGCTTACCCGCAGTGTGACAGCACCGCCACCTAATATCGTGGGCAATATTAATAATATGAGACCTGACATTTAGGATTGAAGAAAAGCCATTAATTAAGTTTTTTACGGTAAACGTGCCTCAAATGGTGCTATGTCTGATAAAATAGTTTAAGGTGATGGAGTCTTTTACTGGGGAGCTGCTGTGATAGTTATCGTTGTAGCATAATTTCCGTCTTTGGAACCGAGAGGGAAAAGAACCCGCAGGTCAAAAGACTTCTCATCACCATCTGAAGTAGCGTTGCCGGCTACACTTAAAATGTTCTGAGCTGAAGCTGAAGCTCCCTTAAAAGAAGTATCAGGAAGCCCTGAGTCCTTGAACTGTAAAGCATTAGCCGGTGCTGTTCCCCCAGTGGTATTAAAGGTTGCACCTGTCAAGGTAAGCTGGTAAGAGCTACCGCCGGTAGTCGTAGCTGTAACAGTTTGCTTTTCTGAAGCCACCCCAGGTTTTACGTTAGTATAGGTCAAAGATGCCTTATCAAGACCCATTGATAAATCAGATTGAACGCCGACATTAACCTCTAAAGTAGCAGCGTGTACTAATCCGGTGCCTACTATCATAATACCCAGGGCTAAAAGAATGGCTATAACCTTTCTCATTTGTTCACCTCCTTTCATTGCATAAGAATGCGAATTTACTGGGGAGTTTTATTATTTTGCATCCTCTCTATATCGGCCAGCCGTTTTTGCAGACTGCGGATATAAAGAACGATGGACAAAATAATCGTAATTAGAATGGTCATTATACCCACCAAGGTAAGCAACGGTATGGTCACCAAGGAAAAATCACGCTCTTCAAAGTTTAT
>JAEWZB010000073.1 GCA_023395515.1 Bacillota bacterium | reverse complement strand
GGAGGCCGATACCCCCTTTTATTTTTTAATTGTATCTTTTGAAATTTTGCTTAGAACCAGAAATATACTCCTAAGGTTAGAGCTGCAACTGCCCAGCAATAGTAAGAGAAAGCGGAAAGGCGGCCTTTTTTGACCAATCTTAAGACAACTTTAATCGCAAAATAACCAAATACTGCTGCCGATATTACCCCGGTTATATAAGGTATAATAGAAGCACTAGGCAGACCTACCCCAATTATATCCTTTAGTTCAAAAACACCTGCTCCTAAAATAACGGGAATAGACAATAAAAAGGAAAAACGCGCCGCAAAATCCCGGTCTAATCCCGTGAAAAGACCGGCCGAAATAGTGGAGCCTGATCTGGATATGCCCGGAATTATGGCTAAAGCTTGGATTAAACCAATAAATATAACATCGAAATACGAAGTTTCATATTCCTGTTTAAGTCCTATATTCTTATTAGCATATTTTTCCGAAATCATCAAAATGGCCCCGGTAAATATTAAACCTATACCAACTACTAAAAGGGACCTAAAAGTTGCCTCAAAATAAGGTGCTAAAAGGTATCCGGCCAGTCCTGCCGGTATTATTCCTACAATAATGAGATAAGTCATTTTACTAAACGGTTTTCTTAGTATCGCCACAATATCCGGCCAAAAAGCTATAAAAACGGCTATTAATGTACCCATATGCACTAATACGTCAAAAACTAAAGGAGTATCAGTAATACCAAATAAGTGTTGAAAAATAACTAAGTGCCCGGAACTGCTGACCGGTAAAAATTCAGTCAGTCCTTGCACTGCACCTAGAATAAAGGCCTGTAATACAGTCAAGATTCATTCCTCCAAAAGTTCAATTCTTGTAAATTATAGCATACAGGCACATAAAAATAACCACAATATTAAAATACCAGCAGATAATCTATAGCTTAACGGCTAGTTATCAAGCTGGACTTGCAGGGAGATCACATTACCCGGTTGCAGATTACTGTTTAGATAATCCATAGGATCGGTACTGCACACCCTGACGATGCGCAGTTTATTATATTCGCAAGGCTCTGCTATTACAAAACCGCCGGAAGACAGCTTTACGGTTATAGTATTATCTTTAGGGGTAGATTGATATAATTCTAAAGGCTCCGGTACATAAACTATCATTGTAAAATGCCCCCTGCCCGTTCCTTCAATTCATTCATTTTCTGAATCGCTTCGTGAATGCCGCCCACTTGGTCTATAAGTCCGCAATCTACCGCATCTTTGCCTACTAAAACCGTGCCGATATCACGGGCCAGTTCTCCAGTTCTAAACATTAATTCCCTGAATTTTTCCGGGGTTATATTAGAATGTTCCACCACAAACTTAACTACCCGGTCTTGCATTTTGTCCAGGTATTCATAAGTCTGGGGAACCCCGATTACTAAACCGGTCAGTCTTATAGGATGAATGGTCATAGTGGCGGACGGAGCAATGAATGAATAATCGGCACTCACCGCAATAGACGCACCTATAGAATGCCCTCCGCCTAATACTATAGAAACACTGGGCTTAGACAAGCTGGCAATCATTTCCGCGATAGCCAAACCAGCTTCCACATCGCCCCCTACCGTATTAAGTATTACGAATAGTCCTTTAATCTGGGGGTTTTCTTCCACCGCTACTAATTGGGGAATTACATGTTCGTATTTAGTAGTTTTATTTTGGGGAGAAAGAACCATATGTCCCTCTACCTGTCCGGTAATAGTCAGACAGTGAATATCACTTCTATAGCTGGGTATTTGCAATTGTCCCAGTTCTTTAAGATTATCCAGCTTTTGTTCTTGGTTAACCTCCGGTGAATTTTCATTATTATTTGGGTTATCATTACTCATTATAAATTTCCCCTTTCCAAAGCAATCTTTTTATTATAATTGCCCTACAAGGGAAATTAATTCACCATAATTAAAATTTAAATTCATAATTCTATCATGTTTAATGTATAAATATGTAGGAGCCGTTTGACGTAGCATGGAGGATACACCCTGCGAAGGCGAAAGAAGAAAGGGGTCGAGCCCCATGGACGGGCGCCGCAATCGGCACTCCCGATGTTCGCTATCGCTTACTATCAGGGTTGCGAGCGGGCCACTGAGCACGGATGTACTCTACGAGCACTCCCCATGCTTCTTGCAGTCGCTATTAAGGTTGCGCATTTGGCCCGATACCCCTTTCTTCTTGAGACAAGTAGATGGTGTATCCCCATGCGGAGGCTGGGCGACGAAATATTTATACATTAAACTGACAAGCAATAACTTTTACAGTGAAGTTCCGTCCATATAAAAAACCCACCCCAGATAACGGGGTGGGTTCGAACAGGCTTGCTACACTTCCATAATAATAGGGAGTATCATGGGGCGTCTGCCGGTTTTATCATATAAATGTTTACCGAGCTTATCCCGCACTTGGGATTTAATTACCGCCCATTCGGTTATATTGCGTTTCTCACAAATATCTAAGGCTTCTTTTACTTTGCCTTTAGCATCCTCGATTAATTCTTCTGATTCGCGGACATAGACAAAACCACGGGTAACTATATCAGGTCCGGCTACTACCTGGCCCAGATCCTTATCCATAGTTACTACAACTATCATTATTCCATCCTGGGAAAGTTGTTTTCGATCCCGTAACACGATATTACCTACATCTCCGACTCCTAAGCCATCGACTAATATTTTGCCGGCCGTTACCTTACCAGATACTAAAGCTTTTTTCTTGCCTACTTCAATAACCTGTCCATTTTCAGCTACAAAAATACGGGAACGGGGAAGACCCAGACTTTCCGCAATCTTAGCATGTTTCATCAAATGCCGGTATTCACCATGGACGGGAATAAAGTATCTAGGCCGGATTAGATTAATTAAAATCTTTAGCTCTTCCTGAGCAGCATGTCCTGATACATGAACTCCCATGCCCCGCTCATAAATAACTTCGGCACCTTGACGAAACAGTAAATCTACCGTCTTGGCCACCAGTTTTTCATTCCCGGGAATCGGGGTGGCAGAAATAATAACGGTATCTCCCGACTCTATACCAATCCAGCGATGGTCTGCGGTAGCCATGCGGGTAAGGGCTGACATCGGTTCACCTTGAGAACCGGTAGTAACAATAACAATTTCATTAGGCGGATATTTGCTAATATCCTCCATTTCTATTAGTATATCCTCCGCTATGTGCATATAGCCTAATTCAGTAGAAATACGGACATTATTTATCATGCTGCGGCCAACTATTGCGACTTTTCTACCGTATTTTTCAGCAGTAGTTACAACTTGCTGAATTCGATGCACATTAGAGGCAAATGTGGTTACTATAATTCTACCTTCACATTTCCCAAATAATTCATCAAAGGTATTACCCACTACCTTTTCGGACATGGTAAAACCCGGTCTATCTGCATTAGTACTATCGCTCATCATTACCAAAACGCCTTTTTCGCCTAGCTCGGCCAGCTTGCGAAAATCTACAACCTGCCCATCTACCGGAGTTTGATCAAGTTTAATATCTCCAGTATGCAGTACGATTCCTATCGGACTATGAATAGCTATAGCTAATGCATCGGGAATACTATGGCTAACCCGTATAAACTCCACTTTAAAGTCATCGATACGTATAATATCTCTAGGTCTGACCGTACGTAAGTCTACATGGCCGAGATTATATTCCTTTAGTTTTCCTTCCACAATACCCAGGGTCAATTTACTTCCGTAAACTGGAACATTCAGCTCTTTTAATACATAGGGAAGAGCACCCACATGATCCTCGTGTCCGTGCGTTAACAATATTGCTTTAACTTTTTCTTTATTTTCAACCAGATAAGTTATATCAGGAATTACTACATCTATTCCCAGAAGTTCTTCTTCTGGAAACATAAGCCCTGAGTCTATAACTACGATACTATCGTTGTATCTGATTGCCATCATATTTTTCCCAATTTCCCCCATACCGCCCAAGGGGATAATCTGAATTCGGGAATCATCAGACAAGAGTTACACCTCCTTTTATTCAATTTTGGCCGCACAATATCCGTACTCCGCTAATTATAGCTGATTAAGGAAAGGGAAACAACTTTATCAGTATGGAATTAATAGCCAAATTTTATGTATGCAAAAAAACAATGAGACAGCTCTCAGCCATCTCATATTTATCCAGCTTATTTTGTATACTTAGGGAAGTAGCCCATTACTTACCAAAAGCTCTTTAATAAACTCTTTTTCTAAGGCCGAGGCATTAGTTAAAGGTAATCTGAATCCCCCTACCTCCATGCCCATCATGTTAAGAGCTTCTTTCACCGGTATAGGGTTAGTAGCAATAAATAAGCCTTTAAATATCGGGAATAGCTGGCCGTGAATTTCAGCAGCCTTCCCGGTATTACCCGCCGCAAATGCGGTGATCATTGCTTTAATTTCTGCACCAATTAGGTGGGAAGCAATACTTACCACCCCTATTCCTCCTAAAGACATAATCGGAAGAGTTAAGGAGTCATCACCTGAATAAATTACCGCCTTATCTTTAATTAAAGTTTTCAATAAGGAAACCTGGTCCATATCCCCGCTAGCCTCTTTAATAGCTAAAATATTATCTATTTCTACCAGTCTTTGGATAGTTGGAGGTAAAAGATTGCAACTAGTGCGGCTTGGAACATTATATAACATAACCGGAACCGTTAAACCTTCAGCTATAGTTTTGAAGTGTTGGTAAAGTCCCTCTTGAGTAGGTTTATTATAATAGGGAGTAACTAACATAATCCCATCTGCACCTAGTTGTTCAGCTTTCTTACTTAGCTCTGCTGATTCTTTAGTATTATAGCTTCCAGTTCCTACCCATACTTGCATCTTATCTCCAACTGCTTTTTTCACGGTATCCAGAAGCCTTAATTTTTCTTCCGCGGTTAGTACCGGAGACTCACCAGTTGTTCCAGCTACTACTACCCCATCACTGCCGTTATCAGCCAGGTGTCTAGCTATTTCACCTGCTTTGGCATAGTTTATTTCCAAACTATCATCATAAGGGGTTACCATTGCCGTTAATAATTGAGCAAATTGCATTATATCACCACCAAAAATTATTTACCTAATTCAAATTTATCGTGCAGTGCTTGAACAGCTAAAGCCATATGTTCTTTTTTAACTAAGCACCATATGTTAGTATAGGAATCTCCCGATTGCAAAATAGGAATATCTTGTTCACTTAAGGCTTCCACAACCCGAGCCATTACTCCAGGTATTCCGGTCATAGCTGCCCCAACTATAGCTACTTTGGCACAATTAAACTCTATATCCGGATATATGTCAATATTTTTTAATTCCTCAAGAGTTGGGGTCGTGGCCTCGGAGGAAACAGTAAACATTATAGTTTCAGATCCCACATTAATAAAATCCACACTTATTCCGGCTAGAGCCAGAGACTTAAATACTCTAAGATCACAGTGTTTTGGCTCTTTTACATTAGCCAGGTTAATTTTAAATTGGGCAATATTGGAAGTATAAGTAACTCCGGTTATTAAGGTATCACTTATTATCCTAATATTATTCGGACCGGTAATATGGTTAGTAACCAAGGTCCCCGCCGAATTACTAAAGGTAGATTTAATTCTAAGCGGTATACCTCCCCGCATAGCAATTTCAATAGCCCGAGGATGGACTACTTTAGCTCCTTCCCGGGCCATTTGGCAAATTTCATTATAAGTTATGGCATCCAGTAAGCGGGCATTATCTACAATACGGGGGTCAGCCGTCATTACACCTTCTACATCAGTAAAAATATCTATTACTTCAGCATTTAAAGCTACCCCTAAAGCACTAGCGGTGGTATCACTGCCTCCCCGGCCTAAAGTAGTCAGTTCTCCTTTTTCACTAATGCCTTGAAAACCAGCTACTACCGGCACTATACCTTCTTTAAGCGCCGTAATAATATTTTGATTATTTACATAAAGAATATGCGCATCTCCATGATTGCCGTCAGTTACGATACCGGCCTGACCACCGTTAAAAAATCGTGCCCCTATGCCTGCAGCGGTTAATTCACCGGCCAGTAAAACCCCGGATATTATCTCACCGCAAGCCATCAAATAGTCTAATTCCCGAGGGGCCAGATGGGGATTTATAGACTTGCCTAAATTAATCAAGGTGTCAGTTGCATAAGGGTCGTTAACCCGGCCCATAGCTGATACTACAACTACCACATGATTATCCTCATTAAGAGTATTTTTAATTATTTCACAAACTTGGGCTCTGGTTTGGGGGGTTGCTAATGAGGTTCCGCCAAACTTTTGGACGGTTATCTTCAATAAAAAACACCTTCTTTTAATCACTGAGCTACCCGCCCTAAGACCCCCGCCTCTATAGGCGGCGGGTGCCTAAGAACGGCTAAGTCCAGTATTGATTCTGCTAATATTCAGTAAGGGTATTCCCCACTTCATGAAGGCTTATTAAAAAAGGTTCTTATCTACGACTATTTCCGCAATTTGTATAGTGTTAGTAGCCGCACCTTTTCTTATCTGATCAGCAGCTACCCAAATTACTACCCCATTTTCACTTGATATATCTTTTCTAATTCTGCCCACATATACCTCATCAGTATCAGATGTATATATTGGCATAGGGTAGATATTATTAGTTATATCATCTTGAATAATAATACCTGGTGCATTTTCCAGAACTTGCCTGACTTCGGCTGCGGAAGCAGGTTTTTCTAAATCCAGATTAATCGCTTCCGAATGGCTGCGGTACACGGGCACTCTAACTGTAGTAGCAGCAATTTTCAAATCTGGCAAATGCATAATTTTTCTGGTTTCCCACACCATTTTCATTTCTTCTTTAGTATAATCATCTTCTACAAATACATCTATGTGGGGAATTAAATTAAATGCTATAGGATGTTGAAATACTTCCGGCTTCATTTCTTCCCCGGCCAGATAAGCATTAATATGTTGATCCAATTCATCTAAGCCAGCTTTTCCTGCACCGGAAACAGCTTGATAAGTTGAAACTACTACCCTTTTTAAACCAAACTTTTTATGAATAGGATTAATGGCAACCGTCATTATTATAGTAGAACAATTAGGACTGGCAATAATTCCTTTATGCAGGCTGATATCTTCAGGATTAACCTCCGGCACTACCAAAGGCACTCCATCTACTAGTCTAAATGCATAACTATTGTCAATTACCACACAATTATTTTTATTAGCTAAAGGTGCTAAAATATGACTAATATCACTGCCCACCGCAAAAAGGGCTACATCGGCATTTTTAAATGCTTCTTCATTAGCAGCCTTTACTGTAATGGTC
>JAEWZB010000025.1 GCA_023395515.1 Bacillota bacterium | reverse complement strand
AGTTGATTATATAATATATCTGCTATGCCGGTTGATTTGGATTTACTTATTTCTTTAGCATATTCTTCATAAAGCATGGATTCAAAAGTTTCCGTGGCAAAGCCCCGGGGAATTAAATCACTATGGGAAATACTGGCCCGCATAGCATCTAAAACTTTACTTATAAAAACACTTTCTAATTCCACACAAGTTTCATATAGCTTTTTATTATCTTGAGTCTGTAAAGCCTTATTCAGTTCCTGGTCGAAATCCTTAGTTTCCTGACTTTTAGATAGAGTAGTCATCATGTGATTAGTAGCTAAGCTGTTACCTAAATTATCAATCTTCATTCTATGACCTCACTATCTGCGTAAAGTGGTGGCAGTCTGCAACATTTCATCGGAAGACTGGATTACCTTAGAGTTAATCTCATAGGCTCTTTGGGCGGTAATTAAGGAAACCATTTCTTCTACTATTTGCACATTAGACATTTCTAAATAACCTGCTTCCAAGGAAACAGTATTATCTTCTTCCGGGTCCCAGTCTATGGGGTCACCAGAATTGGGGGTCCAATCATATAAATTACGGCCTAATTTTTGCAAACCAGCCGGATTAATAAATTTTACCAGTTCTAATTGGCCGGCTTCTTCAATTTCATCGTTATCGGGAAGCTTGTAAGTTACCCGGCCGTCTCTCTCAATGGTAACCGTATCGGCGGCTTCCTCCGGGATAGTATCTACTCCTAATAATAAGCTGCCATCTGATGTAACCAGCTGACCTTCAGAATCTATTTTAAAGGCGCCGTCTCTAGTATAAAGGGGTTCATAGCGGCCTGGTACTTCTACACAAAAAAAGGCCTGACCTTGAATAGCTACATCTAGAAGTCGGTCGGTAGGCTGAAAATTTCCTTGGGTAAATAGGGTATTACTGGCAGCAGGCCGTACTCCCAAGCCTACATCAAGGCCAACGGGCTGAATAGTATCTAAGTTAGCGGCGGGGCGTTTAATAGTCTGGTAAAGCAGGTCTTGAAATTCAATGCGCTGTTTTTTAAAACCAGTAGTATTAACATTAGACATGTTGTGTGCAATAGTATCAACATTTAATTGCTGTGCATACATACCAGTACTGGCAGTATAAAGAGCCCTCATCATATTATATATCCCCCTCAATAGGAAGTATTTATTAATGGTACCTCAATCAGTCAGTACCAAGCGGGCCCCTCTTGTGAGTCCAGCCCGAAACATATTAGCCATATCGTAATTATTAAACTTTACATTTAAGGGCAAATCGGACAAACATGAGCGAATATCAGGAATTTAAGTGGATTTATGAGGTATTGCTCCTTCTTTTACTTAAACCGTAAGGTTAAGAGAAAGTTTTTATCTCCTCAATCATATATTAGAAATAGACTTATAAGGGTAATGGTAAAAGAGGTGAAATTGTGATAAAGATTTCTGACTTACGGGCGAGGGATGTAATTAATATTTTAGATGGAAAAAAACTAGGTAACATAATAGATATTGACCTTGATTTAGAAAATGGGCGGGTAATTTCCTTAATACTGCCGGGACGAACCAGAGGTTTCAGTATTTTTTCCAAACGGGAAGATATAACTGTACCCTGGGATAAGATAATTCGGATCGGCCGGGATGTAGTTTTAGTTGAAGTACCTATTGCCAATGATATGGATACTTACCGGCGGGAGTATCTATTAGATGAGGAAAACTACTAAATAGTTGAATTGAAGTATAGATTTGTTCATAATAAGGGCATAAGTAGCTTTTTAAGAGCAAGGGGGGAAGCGGATGAGGTGCCCTTATTGTAATGAATTTGAGAGCAGAGTAATTGACTCCCGTTCCAGTGAAGATGGTTCCTCCATTAGAAGAAGGAGAGAATGCAATTTATGTAAAAAGAGGTTTACTACTTATGAAAGGCTGGAAGAAAGGCCTTTATTAGTAATTAAAAAGAGCGGGGAACGGGAACAATTTGATCGGGAAAAGTTACTTAGCGGTATTACCCGAGCCTGTGAAAAGCGTCCCGTTAGTATGGAGAAAATGGAACGGGTAGTAGCTGAAATAGAACGGGAGCTAAGGGATTCTTTCGAAAGAGAAGTAAGCAGTATTATTATTGGCGAAAAAGTTATGGACAAGCTGCAGGAATTAGATGAGGTAGCTTATGTGAGATTTGCTTCGGTTTACCGTCAATTCACCGATTTAAACAGCTTTATTAAAACTATTGAACAGCTTAAGAAATAAGGGTTAAAGGGGCAGAGGTATTGACGCCTTGGTATCAATACCCCTGCTATTAAGAAGCTATATAGCTTTCCAGTTTTTCCACAATCATGTTCAAGGGGAAAACTCTTTCCTCGATTCTACCGATTTGCCTGCCGTATAAGTACATCTTATCATCTGACCGGCCTGTTTCTCTTACCTCCTGGGGGATTTTATTAATATCTGCCATCCACTTTTGAGCGGTAATGCGGGGTAGATGAAAATAAAAATGATAATCAGAGGCGGCAATTATAAATTCTACTAAAGAATAGTATTCCTTCTCTACCGATTGCACAAAACATTTAGGGCAATAGTATTCTTTACGCAGAAAGGAGATATAGCTCATTCCTGCCAACCGGGCAGATTCTTTGCAATCATCACATAACCAGACTTTTTTACGGTCGGGTCCCACTAAGTATTTTACCGTAACTACCTCAGGGTTAGTGAGGTACATCTTTTTGATAACCTTATTTTTAAGACTATAAAGGTTGCTGCTCATTTCCGTATATTTTTTGGCATAATGGTTTAAATGAAACAGGTAAAATGAAGTTTCCAGTAATTTACGGTCAGGATGATAAGCAATATTATCTAGAAATCTATCGTAATAGTTTATTACCCGGATAACTTTTTTAAAATCATAATTGTCACTTTTTTTTATGCCTTGTTTTTTTAAGTCGTTAATCTCGGCCAGAGCTGAGGGAACATCCAGTTTAATAAGGTCTGATTCAGCAAAAAACAATTTAACCCCTTTGTAAGGAGTACGTTTAGTGTGGGTAACTGGTAAAAAACCATAATCAACTAAGTCATTTACCTGCTGGTAGCTAATACTATATTTAGCCGCAATTTCACTTATGGTTAGCACTTAAGTCTCCTCCTTTGGAGGTTGAGTGTCTTGGTTAAGGTTATTATTAAAATCAGTAATAATAGTTTTAGCATCTTCGGCTAATGAGCTAGGCACTAAAATTTTCACTTCAGCTAAGGGGCCAATTGCCACCGGAAACCCGGATACTTCTCTTCTGGTTACTTGTACCGGTATGCCGGCCGATTTAAGCAAGCTTTCTATAACTAAGTCATTAGGTGGATATTCTTTAGTAACAACGGCCCAATTAGTTGGGTTTAACTTGCAACCGCAGTTCGGACATGTTTCAATATGGTTATATATTATTTCTTGCTGGCATTTAGGGCAATTCATATAATCAACTCCTTTAGTATATTTTAAGCCAATATGAGAGGTTTTAACACATGGATAGATGGAAATGGAATAATTATAATGAAGTTAGATATATAAATATTCCTGATTGGGCGGAAATGGGGGTAATGACTGCCTTTACCGCCAGAAGCGGAGGCTTTAGCCAAGATGAGTTTTATAGTCTTAATATGGGACTGCATGTAGGTGATGATAAAGATAGGGTGATTAGAAACCGGGAATTAGTTCTGAAAGGGTTAAATAGTGCTTTAGCTAATATAGTTTGTGGTGAGCAAGTTCATGGCACGGAAGTTGCGGTTATTAATAAGGAAGATATAGGCAAGGGAGCTTATGATTTTTCCACCGCCTTAAAGGGTATAGATGCAATGGTGACTAATGTTCCTCACCTATTTCTAGCTACTTTTTATGCTGATTGTTATCCTCTGTATCTATTCGACCCCTCTAAAAGGGTAATAGGAATAGCTCATAGTGGCTGGAAAGGAACTATGGGCAGGATTGGAGCCATAACTGCCCAAACCATGCGGGATAAGTTTGGTACTGATATAGAAGATTTGCTGATATTTATCGGCCCGGGTATCGGCAAGTGCTGTTTTGAAATAAATGCGGAGTTAGCTTCAAAGGTGCAAAAGGAGTTTAAGCAGTTAAATAATATCTTAACAGAAGATAAAAAAGGGTTTTTTTGGGATTTGGAGAACACTAATCGACAAGTACTGCTGCAGATGGGTATTAAGGAAGACCATATAATAACCAGCAATTTGTGTACTTCTTGCCATATTAATGACTTTTATTCATACCGCAGGGATAAAGGCCAAACCGGAAGAATGGCAGCCATAATCGGGTTAAGTTATTGAGGTGATAATTTGTCGGGAGCTAGAATATTGGTGGTAGATGATGAAACCTATATAGTGGAATTAGTTAAATTTAATCTGGAAAAAGAGGGTTATAAAGTTTTAGTAGCTTATGATGGTTTGAAAGCTATAGAAATAGTGGAATCAGAATATCCTGATCTCATTATATTAGATATTATGCTGCCTAATATGGACGGATTAGAGGTATGCCGAACTTTAAAACAGTCCCCGGAATTGCACAAGATTCCCATTATAATGCTTACGGCCAAAGGAGACGAGTTTGATACTGTATTAGGATTGGAAATGGGGGCTGATGATTATATTAAAAAACCTTTTAGCCCACGGGAAATGGTAGCCCGAGTTAAAGCTAGATTAAGAGCGCTGAAGATTTTGGAAGCGGAGAAATCAGTGGGTAAAAAAGCTTATGTTTTTCGCGATGTCATTATTGTACCAGATAAATATGAAGTTTTTGTCGGAGAAGAAAAGCTGGATTTAACTCCTAAAGAATTTGAGCTCTTAAGGATATTAGCTTTAAACCAAGGCCGGGTTTTTACCCGGGAAGCATTGTTGGAAAAGGTTTGGGGATATGAATATTCGGGAGATACCCGTACAGTTGATGTGCATATAAGACATTTAAGGCAAAAGCTAGAAGATGATTCTATTAACCCTATTTATATAGAGACGGTGCGGGGGGTAGGATATAGATTTATTGAGAATCAATAAAGTTTTCTAATCAGGTTCTTAAGGTTCATTATCCCGCGGGCAGAGGGGACATTATGGACGGTTAGTACATATTAAAGAAGGTGTAAGTGGTGTTGGCGATGATTCAGGATAAATACCAGGTTAAGACCATACTTGGCAGTATGATTGACGCCGTAATTCTATTTAATATTGACGGCCGCATTATTATGGCCAATAAGGCGGCGGAAAGTCTGTTTCTAGTTAGAGAAGGCGGATTAGTCGGTAATCTATTATGTAAGATAAATACTGATTTAAAAATTAACCAGATGATCATTGATGTATTAAGTAATGGTAATGAGGTATTTACGGAAACAGTGATCAGCCCTAATACCCAAACCTTTAGGGTGCATGTGTCACCCATAAAAAATGAACAATCGGTTATCGAAGGTGCGGTAGCAGTTTTCCATGATGTAACTGATGCCAGGAATTTCGATCAAATGAGATCCCAGTTTGTAGGTAATGTATCTCACGAATTGAGAACCCCTTTAACCTCCATTAAGGGTTTTGTAGAAACCTTATTAGATGGAGCCATGGAAAATAGTGTTACTTGCCGCCGTTTTTTATCTATTATTGATGCGGAAACTGATAGACTTAGCCGGCTTATTGAAGATTTGCTGACGCTTTCTTCCATTGAATCAAAAGAAAAAATTATTCATCCCCAGCCAGTTTGCATTCAAAGGTCGGTGCGCTCCGTTATGAATATATTAGGGCCGCAAATAAGTGAAAAGGGTCTGCATGTGGAATTAATTTCAGCTCATGCCTTGCCTATGATAGTGGCTGATGAAGACTTATTAGGGCAAGTTTTAATAAACCTTTTAGATAATGCTATAAAATATACGCCCCCTAATGGTAAAATAATTATTCGTTGCCGCCGCCGGGACAGCAGAGTACTTACTACTATTACCGATACAGGTATGGGGATTCCCCATGATAGTATTCCCCGGGTATTTGAACGCTTTTACCGGGTGGACAAAGCCCGGTCCCGGGAAAGAGGCGGAACCGGCTTAGGTTTGGCCATTGTCAAGCATATTGTTGAATCTCATGGGGGAGAAGTATTTGTAGATAGTGAAGTGGGCAAAGGCTCTACTTTCGGGGTAAGCTTCTTAGTAATCTAATTAGTTAATATCCACAAAAAGGATTATAATAGGTAAAAGTCGAATAAAACGAAGAAGGTGCAATAGGTGACTGATCTCGCGCAAAATCTTAGTAATATACAAAAGAAGGTAGCTGCCGCCGCTGCTAAAAGTGGCCGTCAGGCTAGTGATATAAAGGTAATAGCTGTCAGTAAGACGGTAGATATAGATACAGTAAATCAAGCCATGGCTTTAGGAGTGACCGATTTTGGGGAAAACCGGGTTCAGGAGCTAAGCAATAAAGCCCAGAATATCCCTAATGCCAGATGGCATATGATTGGCAGGTTACAAACTAATAAGGTTAAGGATGTAATAGATAAAGTGGTTTTAATTCATTCCTTAGACAGGTGGAGTTTAGCGGAAGCTATTAATAGCAGAGCTGAACATATAGGTCTGGTAGTACCGGTACTGTTGCAAGTTAACATTGCCGGGGAGGAACAAAAAGCGGGAGTAGAGCCTGGTGAGGTCAGGAATTTTTTAGAATCGGTAGGGAGTCTGCCTAGACTTAAGGTATTAGGATTTATGACTATGGCTCCCGAAGACCCAGATGCTGAAAAAGCCCGGCCCTTTTTTAAAGAACTTTTTCTTTTACGGGAAAAGCTAGGCAAAGCATCATTTGCTAATGTTGATTTAAAGTATTTATCCATGGGTATGTCCCAAGATTACGAGGTGGCTATTGAAGAAGGCGCCAATCTGGTTAGAATAGGAAGTTCAATATTTGGAAATCGATAAGGAGGTTAATTAATGGGTATGGTAGATAAGTTCTGGACTTGGTTAGGAGTACAAAACGAGGAAGTAAGAGAAGAGATTTATGAGTTACCCGATAACAGCAATAGTAAGGATAGTAAAAAAACTTTGGCTAATGTAGTAAGCATACATACGAATAAAACTATGAAGGTAGTTGTAGCCGAACCGGAAAAGTTTGATGAAGTACAAGTATTGGCCGATCATCTGCGCAATAGAAAACAACTGATCATTAATTTCGAAAATACCCCCAAAGAGATATCCCAAAGGATTATTGATTTTATAAGTGGAACCACTTATGCTCTGGAGGGTGACAGCCAACAAATTGGCCCCCATATATTCATTTTTACTCCTAATAATGTGGAAATTGCCCGTGATCATCGTTCCATAATTCGTAAACACGGGTTTGGTAATTCTTTCGGGAGTGAAAGATAGTGGCCCCTACCCTGGGGGTAATAGGTTGCGGTAAAATGGCTTATGCTATTTTAGCCGGCTTAAGAAAAAAAGCCTCTATTACCATTAAGCAGTTGTTAGTCAATGATATTGATGAAACTTATTCCGGCCAATTTGCCCAGGAGTTTAAAGGTACTAAAATGGAGCAGAATCGCTTAGTAGAGCAAAGTGACATAATAATTTTAGCGGTAAAACCACATCAAATTGAGTCGGTACTTAAAGCGAACTCCGATTGTTTCCGCGCCGGACAACTTATTGTATCAGTTGCGGCGGGTATAAGTACCAGCTTAATAGAAGAGACCTTAAGTGCAAAATGTGCGGTAGTTAGAGCTATGCCTAATACTCCAGCCTTAATAGGAGAAGGGGTTACGGCTTTAACTAGTGGTAAGTATGCCACGGAGAAGGATATTAATCTGGTTAAAGAGCTTTTTGACAACATTGGTCAAACCTACTTGGTAGAGGAAAAAAACATGGATGCCATAACTGCTGTGTCAGGAAGCGGCCCGGCTTATGTTTATTTTATAGTGGAAGCCCTTATTAATGCCGGGGTATCAATAGGCTTAGATAATAGCTTAGCTAAAAATTTAGTATTAGATACGGTTAAGGGCAGTATAAATATGATAGAGAAATCAGGTAAACATCCGGCTCAGTTGCGTGATGAAGTTTGTTCACCAGCCGGGACTACTATTGCAGCCATAAAAAGCTTTGAAGAAAAGGGGCTTAGAAGTGCAATATTTGCGGGAGTAGAAAAAGCCTTTTTGCGCTCCCAAGAATTAGGCCAAAAATAGGGGAGGTTTATTAATAGATGACCATCTTAACCATAGTTGATTTAATAAATATGGCTTTTACCATACTAGTATGGATAATAATAGGCAGATGTATTTTATCTTTTGTTAGACATGATCCTTATCAACCTATAATCAAGTTTATTTATGATGTTAGTGAACCAATTATGGCACCATTTAGAAAGCTTATACCTCCTACCGGGGGAATTGATTTTTCTCCTATAATAGCTGTTCTAGCTTTATCATTATTACAGAAAATAATTATTGAATTGCTATACACCATTTTATAAGGGAGTTTTTTTAACCATGGCCGACAAAATAGAACTTTTAGCCCCGGCAGGTACCTGGGATGTATTAGAAAAGGTGGCTGAAGCAGGAGCCGATGCAGTATATGTGGGTGGCAAAAAGTTCAATATGCGTATGCTTAAAGGCAACTATAATTTTACAGATGAGGAGATAAAAACGGCTGTCCGTTTTTTACATGACCAAAATAAAAAGTTATATATTACCATTAATAACCTCTATTTTGAAAATGAAATCCATGAGTTAAAAGATTATTTGCTTTTTTTAGAAGATGCCGGTGTAGACGCCCTGATTGCACAAGATTTAGGTGTTGCTGATATCTACCGGGAATTAAAGCTTACTGTACCTATACATGCCAGTGTACAAATGGGAATAGGTAATAGTGAAGCAGTTAAGTTTTTAGAGAAACAAGGTTTTACCCGGGTAATATTATCGAAAAACTTGTCTTTAGAAGAAATAAAAGAAATACGCCAGGCTACCACCATGGGTATAGAAATTTTTGCTCATGGTGATTTGTGCATTTCCCATACCGGACAATGTTATATGAGTAGTTTTATGGCTGGAGCCAGCGGAAACCGGGGCCGATGTATTAAGCCTTGCCGTTGGCAGTATAAATTAAGCCACCTCGGAGCCCCAGGCTATTATTTAGCCCATAATGATTTATCTTTGTACCCATTCCTGCCTCAGTTAATTGACGCAGGCCTAAGTTCTTTAAAAATAGAAGGAAGAATGCGCTCTGCCGATTATCTAGCAACTATTATAAATTTATACCGGCAAGCGCTTGATAATATTTATCAAAATCAGGAAAAATATCAGATTAATCAAGAACATTTGGCCCAATTAGAAAGCCTTAAAGTGAGAAATCTTACTGCCGCAGGTTTAGAGGGAAAATTAGCCATAGATGCAGTAGATATTACTGGAACCAGGGAACCTATTTTTCCTACTAAACCGCGTAAGTTAAAAATAATAACCAGGGAAGATTACTATGATGAAGAGGTTATTCTTAAACCTAAAAATGCGGAGTTAACGGTTAAAATAGGGAATTTAAAAGCTATTCCCGTAATAAAAGATTATTGTGATACTATTATTGCGGGCTTGGAACAATTCCCCGCTGATAATAGTGGTTTTAGTTTAAATGATATTATAGAGTTATTAAAAACGGTTAAGCCTACCGGCTTAAAAGTTAAGATAGAGACCCCCCGCATTGTGACCCAGAAAAACTGGCCGGAAATTGCTAGTCTGACTGCATTAAAAGGATATGATAATCTAGCCGGCTTTATAGTTAATGATTTAGGCAGCCTATACTATCTTTCTCAAGCCGGTTTTCCCGTATGGGGAGGGCCGGGCTTAAATATTTCCAACTCTAAGGCTAATGACTTATTGTCTTATGAGGATGTTTTAGGTTTATGTCTTTCTCCCGAGTTAAAACTGGAAAATTTAAAAGCTATGCCCACTTATCAAAAGAATTGGGAAATAATAATTCATGGACCCCTTACAGGGATAATAACTGATTATCCTTTTGCAGAAGCCTATCCAGCCGTTGATGATGAAGATAGATCTTTAATGGATGAATTTGATCAAAGCTACCGTATGCGCATGGACAGAAACGGCAGGACTCATATATATTATCCTTATGACTTATGTTTATATAGCTATTTACCGGCTTTACTAGACTTGGATATAACTAGAATGAGAATAGACGGACAGTTTTATAATAATGATATATTAGCTAAATTAACCGTTCTATATCATGAAAGACTGCAAGCAATCAAGACCGGTTTACCTATTAATAATAACTGGGCTGATTTACTCCAGTTATTTGAAGGGGAGCTAACCGATTTATCTTTTAGCAGAGCTAATATTTAGGGATAGAAAAAAGGAGGCTTCATCGTGATAACTGCAATTGAAATTCGCAATCAAACCTTTGGCAAATCTATGAGAGGTTACAATGAAGATGAGGTTAAAAATTTTCTTTATCGTCTTTCTCAAGATTATGAGAACCTTTATAGTGAAAATGCCCGCTTAAAAGAAGAACTGCAAAAACTCGAGTATGACTTAGCTAAATACCGTAAAATGGAAGAGACTATGAATAACAGCTTAATATTAGCGCAACAAACTGCCGAAGGTTTAAGAGCTAATGCCCAAAAAGAAGCGGAATTAATTCTCGAATCATCAAAACACCGTATTGCCGATATTTTAATGATTTACCAGGAAATTATTAAACGTATGAATGTATTCGGGGTAGAAATGAAAGCTCAAGTAAGCGGTCACCTGGAAATGCTGGAAAAGAACCAGGCTAAAGTCGAAGAACTATCCGGGTTTTTTTATGGCAAAGATTTAAAAGATGTAATGGAGAAATTAGAAAAAGTCAGCTTACATGAATGATAATACTGCATTAAGTCAAAAGCCATCAGTCCTTAGGGCTGATGGTTTTTGTATATATACGGAGTGCAGGAAGTGTCTGCTTGTACGGCTTTTTTATCTATTAGCGAATTAAGGTAGGCTAAAGTTTCGGCCAGGACTAAACGTTTAATATGAATATAATCACTATCTTTAAAAATCTTACAAGCCAGCTCCCAAGCATTCATCGGCTCAGTTAAATTAGCTAAGACTAATTCCCGGCGTTTATCATGGTGATTTATAATTAGCTCGATTTTATCTTTAATTTCATTAAATATTTTTCCATGGCCGGGTAATACATCAGTTATAGGTAAGGCAGATAGCTTTTGCAGTGCATCTATATGTACCTGCAGAGGGTTAGCCAGTAAGGTATGAGGCCAATCGGTAAGGTGGAGGATAGTATGGTCTACGATATTATCACCCGATAATAATAGGTAATCATCGTAACTGTAAAAAACTATATGTCCATCGGAATGGCCGGGAACCGGAAGGGGAAATAGCTTATATTTACCCAGAGAAAGGGGTTTATCATCAGGACAGGCCGATAAAAAGGGATAAGGCTGAATTAAGGGGTTTATTTCGGTTATATCAACTGCTAGTTTTTGTATAAGGTCTAATGACCAGCCCGCCTTTAAACAAGCATCTTTTATATAAGCAAAATAATTGTCCCCTTCAATATAGGTATTAAAAGTATTTAAATCAGTGGAGGAAAGGTAAACCTCACAATCGCAATGATGCTGCAGCCAACCGGTTAATCCCAGGTGATCATGATGGTAATGGGTTAAATAAATCTTTTTAATATGTTTAAAGGAAATGCCGATTTCTTTTAAAGCTTTAGTCCAAATATCACGGTTTAGGGGTATATTCACTCCGGTATCAATTACCGTCCACCCTTCATCAGATTCGGCCAGATAACAATTACTTTCCTTCAGAGGAAAAGGCATAAAGTTCCTTAAGATGTATACATCTCCCCAGTTATATAGTATTTCCTTATCTCTTAATGAGTAATTTGACATTATAAATCCCCCCGACCTTTAGAAAATAACTATGCACTAATTACTAGTCTTATACTTTTTCATCCCTGCCGTTTAAAATAGCTGCTAACATGGCTATTAAAATCAGAACTGCTCCTATTAAAGCCCGCTCGGTGAACATTTCCCCAGCCCAAAGATAACCTGCTGCCGCCGCAAAAGCCGGTTCACTAGCTAAAACTATGGCAAACCTAGTGGGGGTGCTAAATTTTTGCATAGAATTTTGCAGTAAGAAAGCCAAGGCGGTTGCTAAGATCGAAGTTATAAGAATAGCTTGAATAGTATTAGCAGAAAAGGAGGCCGGCCAAGGTTCGGTAGCTAAGCCGATGCCCATACATAATAATCCCACAAAAAGGATTTGCACACAAGTAATTACCACCGGGTTATACTGGTGAGCATACCTGTCCACTGCAATTATATGAAAAGCAAAACCAAAAGCACAGACTAATACTAAAGAGTCACCATATCCTAAAGTTAAACTATTACTCTGTAAAGATAGCAAGAACAATCCTAACGTAGCTAAGACTACCGAAATAATAGTTCTATAATTGGGGAAAGATTTTTGTAATACAGCGTAAATAATAGGTACTAATACTACACTAAGACCCGTAATAAAACCGGCATTAGAGGAAGTTGTATGGATTAAGCCTATAGTTTGAAAAATATAACCTATAAAAAGGAAAGTACCGATTATACAACCATAAAAAATGGCCGGCCACGATATTTTTGCCAGTTGCCGGTAAGAAAAAAGCGCTAAGATTAAAAACGCGATTAGAAACCTTAAGCCCAGAAACAAAAATGGTCCAATATCGGCTAAGGCCGTTTTTACAATAACAAAAGTCGTTCCCCAGATAAAAGCGACAAAGAGCATACTTAATTCAGCGATAGTTTGTTTATTCCTGAGCATCTGTATCTATTCCTTCTTTTGCAAATATATTTTTGAAATTAGTGTAATTTTGGTTCCGCTGCAAAAAGTTATAATTCGTTAGTTGAATGTATAAATATTTCGTCGCCGGACTTCGCGTGGGGATACACCAACTGCTTGGCTCAAGAAAAACGGGGTACAGGGACAAAATCACATCCTGTTCAGTGCCCCTCTCGCCCCGTCCTTGGGGCTCGCCCCCGTTTTTCTTTCACCTTCGCAGGGTGTATCATCCATGCTGCGTCCAACGGCTCCTACATATTTATACATTCAACATGATTAATTGAGGTTTTCGTAGCGAAACATTTCTGGACATATAAAAATAATCATATCATATACAGGGCAGTTGTAGGTAGGTTAATTAGGTGTAGCAGATTTCACTGGAAAATAAAAGTGTCGAAATATCGAAAAATTTGTACTAGTATATAAATTATCTTATTAAGCGAGGTTTATATAAAAAATGTCTGACATGGAAAAAATCTTACCTTTAAAAAATAACTTATCATCTGTGGTAATCGGTAAGGAAGATGTTATTGAATTAATAATAGTTGCGCTACTAGCTAATGGACATATTCTTATTGAGGATGTGCCTGGGGTAGGTAAGACCTTATTAACTAAAGCCTTGGCCAAATCCCTGGACGTTACCTTTAGAAGAATTCAATTTACCCCTGATCTGACCCCTACTGATGTAACCGGGTTTAATATTTACGACCGTAAAACTAACGATTTTGTATTACGGACTGGTCCGGTAATGACTAATATACTTTTGGCCGATGAAATTAACCGGGCAGTGCCCAGAACTCAATCCAGCTTACTGGAAGCTATGGAAGAGCGGCAAATAACTATAGATGGGGAGAGCCTTAATTTGCCGGCCCCTTTTTTAGTTTTAGCTACCCAAAATCCGGTGGAACAAGAAGGAACTTTTGTATTACCTGAAGCTCAACTGGACAGATTTTTGATGAAAATTTCTATGGGTTACCCTAGTGCAGAAGAGGAAAAACAGATATTAACTACCCATGGCCATAATAATCCTTTAGCTTCACTACAACCGGTATGTACAGTTGCCGATGTTTTGGCCTGGCAAAAGCAGTGCTTAGAGGTAAGAATTGATTCCTGCCTGCAAAGTTATATTGTTAACCTAACTAGAGCTACCAGAACTCACGCTTCAGCATTATTAGGAGCAAGTCCCCGGGCGGCCTTAGCCTTGCAAAGGGCTGCTCAAGCTTATGCATTGTTGCAAGACCGGGATTATGTAATTCCTGATGATATTAAAAAGCTGGGTAAGCACGTATTGGCTCATCGAATAGTGCTTAAACGGGAAGAACGGTTAAGGGGCATTATAGTAGAGAATATTTTACAAGATATTTTAGATTCATTAGTGGTCCCGGTTGAAGGTGAGGAATAGTCTTGAAAATCATTAAAGTTTCTAATCTGGAAACTTCGATTTTAGGTATTAGGTTAGTCAGGTTACTATTACTGCTGGGAGCCTTATTATTATTTAAGCTTAACTTGATATTCCCGGCTATTTTAAGTCTTTTGCTGCTATTGGTCAGTCTTTTAAGCAAATGGTGGAGTGAAACTGGTCTAAAAAAACTTACGGCCGGTTATGACCTTATACCTAAGCGGGTATTTGCCGGTGATAATACTACCCTTAAAGTAATTATTGCTAATAAAAAACTTCTGCCGGCTATCATTACCTGGAAAATAAAATTACCGGGGGCTATTAAAGTAAATAACTCTACCGAAGAAGAGTCTAACTTAAGTTTCTCTGCCATATTGAAGTGGTATGAAACCCGGGAGGTAAGTTTTGCCTTAGCCGCAGTTAAACGGGGCTATTATAGTTTAGATTATCCCTGTTTAGTTTCCAGTGACGGAATCGGCCTTTATCATACCCAAGCAGAGATTGATGATAAAAAGGAGCTAATAGTATACCCGCGCATTTTACCTTTAGATGATTATGGTATTAAGGCTCATGATTTAATAGGGGAACGAATAGACAAAAGGTATATTCTGCCTGATCCTATTATGATTATGGGTTTAAGAGAATATAGTGCTGATATGCCTGCTTATCTTATTAACTGGAAAGCTAGTGCTAAGCAGGATGTTTTAATGGCTAAATTAATTGAACCATCCTCTGATTATAAAATATGTATTGCTATGGATGGGGCAAGTTTTTGGGAGGCAGAGGAAGGTGAAGCCATCTTTGAAAGGGCTTTATCTATTGCTGCATCTATTGCCGTTTGGGCAGATGAACAAAGAATACCGGTGGGTTTATTAATAAATGTTAGCCAAACTGGTATGGATGGTCCCATAGCGGTTCCGGTCAATAGCGGTACTAATCATATGTTGTTACTCTTAGAAAAATTAGCCAGAGCCGAGTATCGGCCCTTAGGCTCCTGGCAGGATATATTGCAGCAATCCCACCAGGAATTACCTTGGGGAACAACTTTAGTACTGATTGCCCGGGATTATGTTCGTATTCCTAACATGGTAGTAATTGCAGCCCGACCATAAAGTAATAAGGGAGAGAGAGTCGATGCTGAATAAAAATAGTTTAATAGCTTTTTTTTCAGTCTTAGCCGAGGTTGCTTACTTGTTTTTGCCCTATATGTTAATAGCTGTATTATGTAAGACAGTTGCCGGCCAACTTATTTCTTTTCTATATATTTTTTTAATGGTAATTATCATAACTATAGCCAATTTAGTATTGGCCTCCAAGCCCAGGAGACTCATAACTTTAATCGTCTTAAATCTAGTTCTTACCTGGCTCTTTACGTTAGCTCTGCTGGTAATTTACGGTTATAATCAGCAAGATTCACTTTTAAGTTTGTACTTATTCCAGGGTAATATATGGCTAACCATACAAGTTTGGCTGGTGACTATTTTGATAGGTCTTATAGCCGGGCGGGCCCTGGTTATTTGTAATCGAATTATAAATTTTAGGGAAGCTACTAATAGATTAGAAATATCTATAGCAGTTTTTTTTATTACGGCTATATTAACGAGCATATTAGCTGTACCTCAGGCAGAAAATATGTTAGTAATTATCCTGGGATTGCTTAGTAATTCATTAGCTATGGCTCTATGCCAACCATCAAGAAACATTTCCTTTAGGTATCTGGCGGTAGGAACCCTGGGATTAGGAGTTATTTTAGCCGGAGCCGTAACCTTGCTGAAATTAGGTCAGGTTTTTTTAGCTAACTTGTCGGGATGGATTTATAACCATACGGTTCCTTATATAAGTGGAACCTTTTTAACTTTTATGAAATGGTTATTAGTGAAGGGCCGGTATATTGAAAATGATAGCCCCGGCAGCAGTTCTATGCCTGCTGGTGAATTAGGGGGAAACGGCTTGGCCATTAGCCAATCCGGGACACCCCAGTGGCTGGAGTATATATTTTGGCTGCTGATGGGCCTAGTTATATTAGGGCTTTTATTTATAGTTATTATCTTATTGATCAATTTCGTAAAGTATTTATTAAACCCTACCTCAAAGGTATCAGCCTCGGAAATATTAGCTACAGATGCTAAGCGGGGATATTTCATATGGGAAAAGATTAAAAACGTTATTTTCCATCTTAAGCTTTTATACCATATTTATTCCCGGCCCGATTTTAATTTAGAAAGATTGTACCAATACTTTTTACTCTGGGGGAAGCAAAAGGATATACCTCACTTAGCTTATGAGACACCTTTTGAATATTGTCAAAGACTAGGAAGTAAGTATCCGGGGCTGCAACCAAGATTAGAATTTATTACTGAATCATACGTAGCTTATAAATATGGAAAAGTACAGCCTGATCAAGAAACTATGCGGCTGATAAATCAATCTATCAAGGAATTATATTTCCCCGCCCACTAGTTTTTAAAATAATCGTTGTCCATTCATGCACTAAAATGTATAATTATTTAAGATTAGGAGTTTTATGAATGAGGAGTGAGCGAGATTATGAAAAAGTGGGGAAAATTGCTATTAGCTAGTATTTTAATAATGGGACTTGCTTTTAGTACAGTTGGCTGTGGGGGATCATCAGATGGAAATAAATCTGACGGAGACAAAAATGTAGCTAAGAAAATAGTAGTAGGTTCAGAAACTACCTTTCCACCTTTCGAGTTTGAAGAAAACGGTGAAAAGGTCGGTTTTGATATGGACGTTATCAGAGCTATAGGCGAAGTACAAGGTTATGAAGTAGAAATTAAATATCAAGCTTTTGATTCTTTAATTACGGCACTGCAAAGCGGACATATAGATTGTGCCGTATCTGGTATGTCAATTACCCCGGAAAGACTGGAAGCAATTGATTTTAGTGAGCCCTATTTTGATGCCGGTTTAATAATAGCCGTTCGCAGTGATGAGCAAAATATTAATGATATTGATGATTTAGCGGGTAAAAAGCTGGCTGCTCAAATAGGTACTATAGGAGCTGCTGCTGCTAATGGAGTTAAGGAAAAAGATGCTTCCACTGAAGTAAGAACTTTCCAAAGTATCGGCGAAGCTTTTATGGAACTGGAAAAGGGTGGAGTAGATGCTATAGTTAATGACCATCCGGTAACCGCTTATTATATTCAAACTACAGCTAAAGATACGGTTAAGATGGTAGGAGAGTTATTCTCTGCTGATGATCAATATGGTATTGCCGTGAAAAAAGGTAATAGCGAAGTACTTAATATGATAAACGAAGGTTTAGCTAAGATTAGAGAAAATGGAACTTATGATGAAATATACGATAAATGGTTTAGTGCACAATAATTAGGTTATCGCTGAAAGCGCGAGTATAACCTCGCGCTTTTGTGTGTGTAGGAGGCAGAAAAATTCATGTCATTTGATTCGCTACAATGTATTTTTGGTCTAGGGATATTAGAAATCCGGGGTCTAAATATTTTAATCAACAACTTCCCCAGCTTAATGGGAGGGGCCCTTATAACACTTAAGATAACGGCTCTTTCAGTAGGTTTTGGGATGATTTTAGGACTGTTTTTAGGTTTATTTAAGTTATCTAAAAATAAACTTATAAACGGATTAGCCGGTATTTATATAGATGTATTTAGAGGTACTCCGCTTTTTGTACAAGTATTACTCTTTTATTTTGGTATCTTACCCTTATTTATGGATAATGTTACGGCTTTTCAAGCCGCAGTAATTACCTGTTCGCTAAATAGCGGAGCTTATATTGCTGAAATTGTCAGAGCCGGTATTCAAGCCGTAGATAAAGGACAAATGGAAGCAGCTCAATCTTTAGGCATGAATTATCCTCAAGCTATGTGGTATGTAATTTTACCCCAAGCCTATAAAATTGTAATTCCGCCGCTTATTAATGAATTTATAATGCTGCTGAAAGATACCTCCATAGTATCTATAATAGCCGCTGGAGAACTTACGGAGCGAGGCAGGATTTTGTACTCGGTCACCTATGAAGCCACTTGGATTTGGGGCGGTGTAGCCTTAATATACTTTGTAATGACTAAAGTTTTATCTGTAATAGGAGATTACACCGAAAGGAGGCTGGCGTCTGAATGATCCAGGTGAAGAATGTTTATAAAAGCTTTGGAGACCTGAAAGTACTTAAGGGGATAAATTGTCATGTGGCTCACCGGGAGGTAGTATGTATAATTGGTCCCAGCGGTTCCGGCAAAAGTACTCTTTTACGCTGTATTAACCAGTTAGAAGGTGTAGATTCCGGCCATATTTTTATTGATGGGGAAGAATTGACTAATCCTAAAACAGATATTAATAAGGTTAGACAACAAGTTGGCATGGTTTTTCAATTATTTAACCTGTTTCCCCATAAGACTACCTTAGAAAATATCACCATGGCTCCGGTTAAAATAAAAGGGGTTAATAAAAATGAAGCTTTAGATATGGCTAATGAATTATTAAAAAAGGTCGGACTGCAAGATAAAGCTAATGTTTATCCTAACAATTTATCCGGAGGGCAAAAACAGCGGGTAGCTATTGCCCGAGCTTTAGCCATGAAGCCTAAAGTAATGCTTTTTGATGAACCTACTTCAGCCTTAGATCCGGAAATGGTTGGAGAAGTATTAGGAGTAATGAAGGACTTAGCTTTAGAAGGTATGACTATGGTAGTAGTAACTCATGAAATGGGATTTGCTAAAGAAGTTGGGGACCGGGTCATATTTATGGATGAAGGTTTAATTGTAGAAGAAGGGTTACCTAACCATATTTTCGAAAATCCCAGTAACCCACGTACCCAAGCTTTTTTGAGCAAGGTGTTGTAAACTAAATTTTTAATGGGAATTTTAAATGAAAGTGGGGAAAGCTAAGGCTTTCCCCTTCCTTAATTAACATGATTAAAATCCAGGGAGGTTTTTTAAAAATGGCTAAAACCAGGATTATTAAGGTATTAGATACTTTGAAAAAAGATTATCCGGAGGCCGGGACTATGCTTAAATATAATACCCAATTTGAATTACTGGTGGCCATAGTCCTATCTGCCCAGAGTACTGACGAGCAAGTAAACAAGGTTACTAGTGACTTGTTTACCCAGTACTCGGAGGCCCAAGATTTTGCCGCCCTGGATTTAGCCACCTTAGAAGAATTAATTAAAGGGGTAGGAATATACCGTAATAAAGCCAAAAATATTAAAGCATTGGCTGAAGTAATCATAGAAAAGTATGATGGGAAAATACCTGATACTTTGGAAGAGCTTATAGAGTTACCAGGAGTAGGGCGCAAAACTGCTAATGTATTTTTAGCCGTTGGACTTGATAAACCTGGTCTGGGCGTAGATACCCATGTACAAAGGGTAGCTAATCGAATTGGATTAGTTGCTACTAAAAATCCTACTCAAACTGAATTAAGCCTTAAAAAAGAAATTCCCCATACTAGATGGGGAGAAGCGCATCACTTATTGATTTTTCACGGTCGTAGAATATGTAAAGCTAGAAAGCCAAATTGTCAAACTTGCAGCATAGCAAAACTTTGTGATAAGAAATTAGAAGATTAAAAAGGTTAAACCGTAAAAGTATTCAATATGGTTTTAACTTGTTGAGATTGAGTATTAAGTTTTTCAATATGCGTAATCATAGCATTTATAGATTCCTCCTGATTTTGGGTTAGAGTGCTGGCTTCGTTGGAATGATTAGCACTTTCCCGGGCAATAACCGCCACATTCTTAACTGCTTCCACTAATTCATCCGTAGAAGCTGCCATTTCTTGGGTAGCGGCCGATATTTCCTGGATTTCCAAGTCCATATTATTAACCGAAGTAACAATAGTATTAAAAATGGTACTGGTAGAATTAATAGCTTCAATTTGCTCCCGGTAAACATTTTTTGTAGTGCCCATTTCATCTACTACCTTTTTGGTATTAGTTTGCATCTGCTTGATTAGAGAATCGATTTCGGCGGCGGATGTTGCGGACTGTTCAGCTAACTTTCTTACTTCCTCAGCTACTACTGCAAAACCTTTACCATGTTCACCAGCCCGGGCTGCTTCAATAGCTGCATTTAAGGCTAGTAAATTAGTTTGATCGGCAATACTGCTAATAACTTCTAAAATCTGACCAATTTTAGAAGAATTTTCATTAAGCATTCCTACGGCTGAACTAACTTCTTCTAAAGCAGAATAACTCTGATCAATTTTAAGATTTTGCGTCTCTACCGCTTGGACTCCTTGACTAGTAGCTTGTTGAGTATTAATTGACATTTCCACGCATTTTTGATTATTATTTGCTACTGATAAGATGGTTTCAGTTAAACTAATAATTAAATTAGTAATACTATCAGTTGCTAATGCTTGATTGTCAGAACCACTGGCTATTTCATGCATAGATTTAGTCACTTCACTACTGGCCGCACCAGTTTCTTCTGATAAAGCTAACAAAACGCTGGAAGAATCAGCAATAATTATGGTAGCCGTATCAGTTTGGGTAATTAAATCCCGCAAACGGCTAGCCATTTCATTTAAGGCAGCAGCTACGGTTCCCATGTAGCCTGCATTTACATTTTCAATTCTTTTAGTAAGATTACCGCTGGCTACTTCCCGGGCAAACTCTGCCATGATTAAAGCCGGTCCCACAAACTCCTTGATATTTTGCATGGAAGAATATAGTCCGATCATACCCCCGCCTATAGAGGCAACTATAACCCCGAGCAAGATAGGATTAACCCCGGGGTATTTGGTCAATATCACCCCGATAGTTAAACCAATAACCGAAGCCCCGATAGACGACCGAATACATACCTTAACTATCATGCCTTTTTCCTGACTGCTAAACTTTCCCATATTAAATTCCCCCCACATAAAACTCCTTACAAACGAATTCGGCGAAAATTAGCAAAATTCCTGCAACTTTATTCACTAATTTGAGGATTTATGTGATAAAAATAGGACTTTTCTAGTTGTATGCCATATTATGATGTAATTAATTACTTTTTGGTATTAAACGATAAAGTAATTAATTAGGGTTATGAAAGGTTTTAAAATGCCATAAGCCTAAAAAAATTCCCCAAACTAGTTGGGGAATTTTTCGAGATTGCTGGAAAAATTATTGCATATTTTTTCATGTCTAGCCCCTACACCTCATTTCTCATGGTGGAGGGAAGCTTATTAGTAAGGGGTAAGGGAGAGGAGTAAGGGGTTTTACTCACTACGCCTAACACCTCACACCTTACACCTTACACCTCAGTTATATAGTAAAAGTTTTAATGATTCTCTTTACTTCATCTGATTGGTTGTTAAGGTATTCAATTTGCTTAATCATGGCATAGATGGCTTGTTCCTGGTTGTGAGCAAGGCTGCTGATTTCTTGAGAATTATTAGACGTGTCCCTGGCTATGGTTGCCACATTTTTCACGGATTCTACCAGTTCATCAGTGGAGGCGGTCATTTGTTCAGTGGCCGCCGAAATCTCCTGTAATTCCCGGTCAATACTATTAACCGAGTTTACTATACTGGTAAAGATGTTGCTGGTAGAGTTAATAGCTTCAATTTGTTCCCGATAAACGTTTTTGGTAGTCCCCATTTCATCTACTACTTTTTTGGTATTAGCTTGCATTTGTTTAATTAAAAAGGCGATTTCGGCTGCCGATAAAGCAGATTGTTCCGCTAGTTTCCTGACTTCTTCTGCTACTACCGCAAACCCTCGCCCGTGATCTCCGGCCCGGGCCGCTTCTATGGCTGCATTTAAAGCTAATAAGTTAGTCTGGTCCGCTATACTGCTTATAACCTCCAGGATTTGCCCAATTTTAGAAGAATTCTCGTCCAGCAGTTGTACGGCTGTACTAACTTCTTCTAAGGCTTTATAACTCTCGTCTACTTTTTTGTTTTGGGTTTGTACTGCATCTACCCCTTCTTTAATAGCTTTTTGAGTACTAACGGACATGGCCACATTTTTATGATTATTATTAGCTATGGATGTAATAGTTTGAGCTAAGCTAATACTTAGATTCGTAATACTGTCAGTTGCTAAAGCCTGGTCTTCCACTCCCCGGGCAATATTACTCATAGATAAGTTTACTTCAGTACAAGCTGCCCCGGTTTCTTCGGACAAGGATAATAAAACACTGGAGGATTCCGCAATTACCACAGTAGCTTTATCAGTTTGGGTGATTAAGTCCCGCAAGCGGGTAACCATATCATTTAAAGTATTAGCTACCATGCCCATGTAACCTTTATCTACATTTTCTACCTGTTTGGTAAGATTACCGGCGGCAACTTCTTGGGCAAAATCAGCCATGATTAAGGCGGGATCAACAAATTCCTTAATATTTTTCATAGATGAAAAAAGCCCGATCAATCCGCCGCCGATAAAGGATAAGGTTACAGAGAATACTAAAGGATTAATATCTGCGTATTTAATAATTAAAAATCCTATTCCTATCCCCAAGAGTGTTGCTCCTATCGAGGAGCGCATAATAACTTTCATTGCCATACTTCTTTTTTGTTTGGATGACTCATTAGAAGCTTGCCTTTGCATATTTATTTCCCTCCCCCAAAAACTTTCCCCCCTAAAATCTATACTCTCTTTCGCTAACAATAATGTAAATTCCTGCAATAATATATTATTCTCGGAAGGGGGGACATAGGTCAGGAATTATTTAGCAAGGTTGTCTTGAAAGGCGGTATATGCTACAATTAAATACGATTTTTAGCTGAAATTACTAAAAAGCTCGGTTTTACGAAGTTAAACATAAGCAGTGCCCATTACCTATAAGTGGTACTTACTGCTTAAGCCATATTTCTCCGGGATTATGCCCTAACAAATACCTTTCGTCCCTGATGAAAGGTTTTTGTACTATTAAAAATAATGAGGATAGGTAGAAGAAAAACTAGATAAGGTGGTTATTTAAGATGGCTAAAGGAAAATATGATGAAACATTAAATCTACCCAAAACTGATTTTCCCATGCGGGCAAATTTACCTAATAAGGAGCCGGATATTCTAAAGTTTTGGGAGGATATTGATATATATAAAGAAATCCAAAACAAGAATCTGGGTAAGCCTAAGTTTATTCTCCATGACGGTCCGCCCTATGCTAACGGTGATATTCATTTAGGTCATGCGCTTAATAAAGTGTTAAAAGATATAATTGTCAAGTATCACTCCATGGCAGGTTATGATTCACCTTATGTACCGGGCTGGGATACTCATGGTTTGCCTATTGAACAGCAAGCTATTAAAAATATGGGCTTAGATAGAAATAAAACTGATATCGTTCAGTTTAGAAAGTATTGCCAGGAATACGCCTTAAAGTTTGTAGATATCCAAAGAGAACAGTTTAAAAGACTGGGGATAAGGGGAGATTGGGATAATCCTTATATTACCTTATTGCCTGAATTTGAGGCAGTTCAGATTAAAGTATTCGGAGCTATGGCTAATAAAGGCTATATTTATAAAGGTTTAAAACCAGTTTATTGGTGTGCAGATTGTGAAACTGCTTTAGCGGAAGCGGAAATTGAATATAATGATAAGACTTCCTCTTCTATTTATGTAAAATTTCCGGTAATTGACGGGAAAGGAGTTATTCCGGAAGATGCCTATGTAGTAATCTGGACTACTACTCCTTGGACTATACCGGCTAATTTAGCTATTTCCGTACATCCTGAATTTGATTATGTATTAGTTATGGTTAACCAGGAAAAATATGTAGTAGCCAAAGGCTTACTGGAAGAACTAGTGGCAACTATGGAATGGACATCTTATGAGATTCTTAAGGAGTTTAAAGGTGAAGCTTTAGAAAGAGCCATATGCAAACATCCTTTATTTGAACGGGAATCGCTGGTGATACTAGGGGAACATGTTACTTTGGAAGCTGGTACCGGTTGTGTCCATACGGCTCCGGGACATGGGGAAGACGATTTTTATGTAGCGAAAGAATATGGATTAGAGGTAATTTCCCCGGTTGACAATAGTGGCAAATTCACCAGTGAAGCCGGCAAATATAAAGGCTTGTTTGTGCAGGATGCTAATAAACACATAATTGCCGACTTACAGGAGAATAACCTGCTGTTAAAAGCCGGTTCCATAGAACATCAATACCCCTATTGCTGGAGATGTAAACATCCTATTATTTACCGGGCTACTGAACAATGGTTTGCATCTATTGAAGATTTCCGTCAGGATGCTTTGGATGCTATTGACAGTGTGAAATGGATTCCGGCTTGGGGCCGGGAGCGGATTTTCAACATGGTGCGGGATAGAGGCGACTGGTGTATTTCACGCCAACGCACCTGGGGTGTACCTATTCCTATTTTCTACTGTGAAGATTGCGGAGAAACTATCATAAATGATGAAACTATTAATAGGATCAGTGACTTATTTGCCGAACATGGGTCAGATGTTTGGTTTGCCTGGAATGCAGATGAATTAGTACCATCGGGAATGCAATGTAAATGTGGCGGTACTCATTTCCGCAAGGAAACGGACATTATGGACGTCTGGTTTGATTCCGGATCGAGCCATATGGCAGTTTTGGAAACTCATCCTGATCTGCAGTGGCCGGCGGATATGTATTTGGAAGGCAGTGACCAGCATAGAGGTTGGTTTAACTCTTCCTTATCAACGGCGGTGGCAGTTAAAGGGCAGGCCCCTTATAAAAGCGTATTGACTCATGGCTTTACTATTGATGAGCATGGCCGCAAAATGTCTAAGTCGTTAGGCAACTTAGGTAATGTAGGCGATCCTCTCAAAGTAATTAATGAATTAGGGGCGGATATTTTAAGGTTATGGGTATCTTCAGCCGATTATCGTACTGATATAGCAGTTTCTGATGCTATTATCAAGCAAACTGCCGAAGCTTATAGAAAAATAAGAAATACTTGCCGCTTTATTTTAGGCAATATTTATGATTTTAACCCGGAACAAGATATGGTTAAGTATGAAGAGCTAACTGAGTTGGATAAATGGGCTTTAATTAAGCTGGATAAGTTAATCGAGCGGGTTAATAAAGCTTATGCAGAATATGAATTCCATGTAGTCTTTCATACCGTGCATAACTTTTGTACAGTTGATTTGAGTAATATTTACTTTGATATCTTAAAAGACAAGCTTTATTGTTCCGATCCGAATGATCATGAACGCAAAGCGGCCCAAACCGTATTATACAAGCTAATTAATGATTTAATAGTGTTGCTGACTCCGGTATTAGCTTTTACTACCGAAGAGATATGGAGCTATTTGAGGAAAGAAGGGCAGCCTTTAAGTGTTCAGTTGTTGGATTGGCCTAAAGTCCAAGGTTATAGTGATGCGGAGTTGGAAAAGAGATTAGAAAAAGTATTAGGACTGCGGGAAGTGGTAACTAAGGCGTTAGAAGAAGCCCGTAGCAAGAAGGTTATCGGCCATTCTTTAGGTGGGGCTATCACCATTTATGCTGAAGAAGCTTGGTTGGAGGTTTTACAAAATACCCCCGAATTAGAAAAGATTTTTATTGTTTCTAATGTGCACATAAGTGATGCAGCCCATAAACCTTCTGATGCTATCTCTTTGGAAAATGTGTCTGGAGTATGGGTGGGAGTTAATGTGGCCGAAGGCGAAAAATGTGAAAGATGCTGGATCATTGAAAAAACCGTAGGCCTTAATGAAGATCACCCGACACTTTGTCATAGATGTAGTCAGGTTTTAGAGCATTTGCACGAATAGGAGGAAGTATATTGGAAGAGGGGAATCGGGTAATAATTACCGTAATAGGTCATGATAGAGTCGGTATAATAGCTGGGATTTCAAACATTTTGGCTGATGCGCAAGTTAATATATTAGATATTAGTCAAACTATATTACAAGGGTTTTTTACCATGGTGATGGTGGTGGATATTGCAGAAAGCACCTTGGATATAGGGGTTTTGAGAGAAAAGCTCAAGCAAAAGGGCGAAGAGCTGGGGCTGGAGATTACCGCCCAACATGAAGATATTTTTAAGTTTATGCACCGCATATAATTTAGGGGGAACTTTGTTCCCCCTAAGTCGTATCAATGTATAATTTTTGAATTCGTAATTTTTAATTTTGAACTTAACTTCGCAGTAAAAATCAACTGAACAACCGCTGACAGGGAAGAAAGATAAAGAATTTATCCTTAAATAACAGAGAAGCGAGGAAATAAGATGACGCATCTATTTCTGAAGACGGTCAGGTTTATAGTTTGAAGAATTAATAATTTTTCAGAAAGAAAAGCGGTGCTTTTACGTATTCATTAATGAGTAATAATTATTCCGGAAAGGATAGGGGTAGTTTATGCGTTTTAATATTAATAGGGAAGAAGTTTTAGAAACTGTTAATATGCTGCAAACTGAAAATTTGGATATAAGGACTATAACCATGGGGATTAATATTCTTGATTGCCATGATATATCCGGTAAAAGAACCGGGCAGAAAATATATGAAAAAGTTACCCGCTATGCCGGTAAGCTTTTGGAAGTAGGAGAAAGCATTGAAAAGGAATATGGAATACCTATAGTTAATAAAAGAATTTCCGTTTCCCCGGTTTCTATGGTAGCAGATGGCTTAAATAAGGATGAAATGGTTATTGTCGGGCAGTATCTGGATAAAGCAGCCGGCACGGTAGGAGTCAATTTTTTAGGCGGTTTTTCCGCTTTAGTACATAAAGGCTTTACTAAAGGTGATTTAGCTTTAATTGATGCTATACCTGAAACCCTGGCATTGACGGAAAGGGTCTGCTCCTCTGTTAATGTAGGTACCACCAAGTCGGGTATTAATATGGACGCCGTTTACGAGATGGGCCGGATTATTAAGAAAACCGCCGAGCTTACCGCCGATAGGGATGGCTTAGGCTGTGCCAAACTGGTGGTGTTTTGTAATGCTGCGGAAGATAATCCTTTTATGGCCGGAGCTTTTCATGGCCCGGGAGAGCCGGAATCTACTATTAATATTGGGATAAGCGGGCCGGGTGTAGTATTAAATGCCGTCAAGAAGCACCCTGATATAGGGCTGGGTGAATTAGCTAATATTATTAAAAATACTGCTTTTAAGATAACTAGAACTGGTGAGTTGGTAGGCAGAGAAGCGTCAAGGAGATTAGGAGTACCTTTTGGCATAGTTGACCTGTCTTTAGCCCCCACCCCGGCCATAGGTGACAGTGTAGCCGATATATTGGAAGCTATGGGCTTGGAAAAGGTCGGGACTCACGGAAGTACCGCCGCATTAGCTATGTTAAATGATGCGGTTAAAAAGGGCGGAGCTATGGCTTCGTCATATGTAGGCGGCTTATCGGGAGCATTTATTCCGGTTAGTGAGGATGAAGGTATGATTAATGCAGTAATAGCCGGGGCCTTAACTTTTGATAAATTGGAAGCTATGACTTGTGTATGTTCCGTAGGGCTGGATATGATAGCGGTTCCGGGTAATACCTCCGAGGATACTATCGCTGCCATAATTGCTGATGAAGCAGCTATAGGGATGATTAACCGCAAAACTACCGCAGTCCGAATTATTCCGGCGCCGGGCAAGAAGGAAGGCGATTGGGTTGAATTTGGGGGACTATTAGGCCGGGCACCGGTCATGAAGCTCCATGAATTTTCTTCATCTAAATTCGTTAATAGAAAAGGCCGGATACCGGCCCCGATTCATTCGTTAAATAACTAAAGCGTTATGCGTTAGTTGAATGTATAAATATTCCATCGCCAGACTCCGTATGGGGAAACACCAACTGCTCGACTCAAGAAGAAAGGGGTAACGGGCCAAAGTCACATCCTGTTCAGTGGCCCGCTCACCCCGTCCGTGGGGCTCGCCCCCTTTCTTTTTGAGCCTTCGCAGGGTGTATCCTCCATACTACGTCAAATGGCTCCTGCATATTTATACATTCAACATGACTGAATCAAAGGCTTTTATGAAGGAGTTATACATTTAATTAGCAAAAATGGTATTTTACTTAATAAAAATGGAATAATAATAATAAATTGGAGGGGGATTGATGAAATATAAGCCGGGAGCTGTGGAAGAAGATTTGCATAAAGTGATTGAAAAGCTCACCAATAAAGTTGAAGAGCTTTCTAGAAACATGGAGAGAATGAGCCTAGCGGAATATATAGAAATGCTGGAGCACCCTGGCCGTCTATTATACATTAATTTCCTCTTTGGAATTGCCCGAGGTTTTGGTGCAGCTATTGGTTTTACGGTATTAGCCGCCCTAGTTTTATACTTCTTGCAAAAGGTAATCATGCTGAATGTACCAGTTATAGGAGAATTTATTGCTGACATAGTGGCTATAGTTCAGACTCAGTTGAATGTGGGAGGGTATTAAAAACGTAAAGAGGTGCAGGAATTGGATTATAAGTCAAAGCTTCTTTCCAAAAAGGAAGAAATCGAAACAGTAATTAAGGAAAGACAGGCCCGATTAATGACTCCTATTACCGAAACTACTGATGAATTATCCATGTATGACCAACATCCGGCTGATATTGCTTCTGAAGTATATGAAAGGGAAAAGGATATAGGGTTATTAGAAATACTGGAGTTAGAAAAGGAAAAGATTGACGATGCTCTGGAAAGGCTGGAACAAGGCTTATATGGAATTTGTGAGGGTTGTGGTCAACCTATTGAACCGGCCCGATTAGACAGAGTAGTTAATACTACCTTATGTGTTAACTGTGCTCATAAAATACAAAATAGTTATAGCCGGCCGGCGGAAGAAGATGTTTTATCAATTGCTACTATGTCTGATAAAGGTGAAACTTTTCAGGTGGCAGGCACTGATTTTTATGAGCCTGGATATGAACTGGAATAGGGATGTTTTAGGGGGGGAAAATTGTCAAAAAGCCGTTTTATGTTTATAGTAGAAAATATAATAGTTTTAAAATAAGGAGGCACTCCCATTGAGAATTGGAATTTTTACTGATAGTTACAAGCCTTATACTAGCGGTGTAGTGACCTCAATTTGTACATTTAGAGATGAACTGGTTAAGCTGGGTCATGAAATATATATTTTTGCTCCCAGCTATCCTAATTATCATGAAGAGGAGGATAATGTCTTTAGATATTATTCCTTGCCCTCTCCAACTAATCGGGATTACACCCTGGCAGTTCCGGTCTATCCCGGTATGAATAAGTTGCTTAAAAAGTTGGATTTGGATATTATCCATGTTCATTCTCCCGCAACTCTGGGTAGAGTAGGTATGCACTATGCTAGAAAACACGGGATTCCGCTGGTTTTTACTTACCATACTTTATATGACCAATATGTGCATTATGTACCGGTTCCCCAAGACCTGGCCAAAGAGATGGCTATTAAGTACAGCACTAATTTCTGTAACCATTGTGACCATGTGATAGTTCCTTCCAAAGAAGTAGAAGAAATTCTAAATGGTCAGCAAATTAGGACCCCCATCACCGTAATACCTACTGGGGTACCTTTACATAAATTTATGGGCAGTGAAAGTAACTGGTTAAGGGATAATTATGAAATTCCCGCCGAGAATAAAATTCTTCTATTTGTAGGGAGATTAACCAAGGAAAAGAATTTAGAGTTTTTAATTAAAGCTTTTGCTATGGTGAAAAAAAACCTGTCGGCCACAACTTTAGTTATTACCGCTCAAGGCCCCTTGGAACACGAATTAAAAAAACTGGCCATTAAATTAGGGCTTTCTTTAGAGACAGATGTAATATTCACCGGGGCCTTACCTTTTGAAACTTTAGTAAAAGTATATTATGCTTCAGATTTATTTGTTTTCTCTTCGGTTACGGAGACTCAGGGCTTAGTTTTGATAGAAGCTATGGCGGCCGGCTTGCCGGTAGTAGCAGTAAGTGCTTATGGAGTGCAGGATATGGTTGATTCAGGTATTAATGGCGAATTAACCAGATGTGAGCTGGATGAATTTTCCCAGGCCGTAGTCAAGGTACTCTCCGATCATGAATTATATAAAAAGTACCAAAAAAATGCCGTAATTAAAGCAGATAGCCTCTCGGCAGCTAATATGGCTAAAAAGTTAAATAAGGTATATGAAGATTTAGATAGCAGCAGCTACAGGCCTAGGCGCAGGATGTTTGACTTTGGTTCTTGGTTTGGTAGTTAAATAGATATTTAACAGGACCTGTAACCACAATACAGGTCTTTTTGGGGAATAGGAGTAGATTAGTGAACAGAGTAAGATTAATAGCAGCCATTATAATTGGAAAAATATTACTGTGGTTAACTAAATTAGCGGGAAGTCAAGGTACGGTATTGCCGGGCAGAGTGGCCAGGTTAATTTATCCAGATGTTTTGAAATCCCTGGGGCAAAATATTGCCGAGGAAATTATTGTAGTAACAGGTACTAATGGTAAAACAACTACCAGCAACATGATCGCTCAAATATTAATAGAACATGATTATTCTATTGTTCACAATTCGGCCGGGGCTAATATGCTGGCCGGAATAACTACTGCTTTCCTAGCCAGTACCAACCTGGGGGGTACTAAAGTACTTGATTATGCTCTTTTAGAAACTGATGAAGCTAATGTGCCTTTATTAATAAAGGAAGTAACCCCGAAGGTAGTCTTAATTACTAATTTCTTCCGAGATCAATTGGATAGATTCGGGGAATTAGATAATACTATTAATCTTATCAAAGACGGTTTAAGGAATACCGATATTGAATTAGTTTTAAATGCGGATGATCCCTTAGTAACTCATTTTCAGCATGATACAGGGTTGCATTGCTGGTATTTTGGGTTTGATGAAACAGAATATGATAAAATTATGGACTCGGAAAGCCGGGAAGGTAAACATTGCGTTTTTTGCGGACACGTTTTAACCTACCATAGGTATCATTATGCTCAATTAGGTAAGTTTTATTGCCAAAATTGCAGTAATAAAAATCCCTCGCCTAATTTTTTAGGAAAAAACTTAACCTTAAACCCATTTATTAGCTTTGAGGTTAATGATATTCATTTAACTAGTCCTTACCAAGGCTTTTATAATGCCTATAACATTTTAGCTGCAGTATCCATAGCCAAATTAGTGGGCCTGCGGGATGAACCGATTATTCAAGCTATCTATAAATATCAGCCGAGAGCCGGGAGAATGGAAAACTTCAATATTAATGGCCAAAGGGTAATTTTGATTTTAGTCAAAAACCCTACCGGACTTAATCAGGCTTTATCTGCTCTAGGTAATGACCTAGTTGATAAAAATATACTCTTCGTGTTAAATGATCAGGCGGCTGATGGCCGGGACATATCATGGATTTGGGATGCTGATCTGGAAGTAATAGCTAATGATGATTATAAAGTTAAAACCGTAATATGTGCAGGTCGGCGCAGTGGAGATATAGCTGTCCGGGTAAAATATACTGATTTTAACCCAGAGCGTATTCAGATAGCTTCGAAAATAGAAGCCGGAATTAAAAAAGCAGTGGGTGAAGCTAGTGAGGTAACTTATGTATTATCTACCTATACGGCTCTGTTTGAATGTAGAAAAGTTCTAGTTAAAATGGAAGCGCAAAATAATCTTATTCCTGACCATGAATCTGGCCGGATGAGAAATAACTAGTAAATAAATTAAGGTGGTATAAATGGCAGTTTTCTATATAGCCCATATGTATCCTGATTTAATGGATCTTTACGGGGATAGAGGCAACTTGATTTGTCTAAAAAAGCGCCTGGAATGGTATGGCCATAAAGCCAATATTGTAAAGGTTAATTTACATAGCCAGGTTGACTTTGACCAGTATGATATGTTGTTTATGGGCGGTGGCTCGGACCGGGAACAGAATTTAGTTTGTCATGATTTATTTAAAAAAGCGGATAGTCTTAGGGCTTCTATTGAGAATGGCTTACCTATGCTATTTGTTTGTGGTGCCTATCAATTATTAGGGACTTCTTATAAACCATCCAAAGAAAAAAAGATTGCGGGTTTAAGTTTATTTAATTTTTATACCGAAGGCAGAGAAGATCGGCTCATCGGCAATATTCTGCTTAAAACTAAGCTAAATAATGAAGAGGTAACGGTAGTAGGTTTTGAGAACCATAGTGGGCGGACCTTTTTTGCGGATGAAGACCTACAGCCTTTTGGCCTGGTAGTTAAGGGCAACGGTAATAATGGGGAAGATAGGCAGGAAGGAATTTGGTATAAGAATTTAATCGGTACTTATCTACATGGTCCCATACTGCCTAAAAACCCGGTAATAGCAGATTTCTTTATAAATAAAATGTTGGAACGTAAAAATATAGAAAATCATATTAAACTGGATGATGAAATAGAAATGTTTGCACATAATCAAATAAAAGACCGTTTACTGCAATAATGGTATATTCTGTATCTATAATGGGCACAATGATAGTCAATAATTGACAATAATAGGGAGTGTTGTGCCATTAGTGCAGAATCAACTATTCAACCATATAAATTTCCCCTTAAACCTATTCAGGAAAGAATGAGACAAGTTTTACAAACTAATAGCCTGCAAATTGATAATGTTATTGACTATCTCTTACAAACCAGCGGCAAGATGTTAAGACCCAGGCTGGTTCATCTTACTGCTTCCTTAAACCCCCATGATGAGAAAATAGTATGTGATGTAGCGGTAGCGGTGGAGTTAATTCACTTGGCTTCCTTAATCCATGATGATGTGATAGATAACTCCTATACCCGCCGGGGTAAAGAAAGCCTTAATAGTGTATGGGGTAATCAAATCAGTGTTTTAACTGGTGATTATCTTTTCGCTACTTCCTTTAATCTTATCAACCGTCATAATCTTCCTCTGATTTTAGAAAACATTACGGAAACTATTCAGATAATGTGCTCCGGTGAGATTAAGCAATTAAGCATGTTATATGATTTTAATATTGGTGAAGAAGATTATTATGATAAGACCTACCGTAAGACCGCCTGTTTATTTGCCTCCAGTTGTAAAGTGGGGGCTCTGGCCTCTAATATGTCTGTCCATGAAGTGTCTCTCTTGGAACAATATGGGCTATGCATAGGCTATGCTTATCAAATCATAGATGATATTCTGGATTTTTCTTCCGATACAGCCCTTTTAGGCAAAACTACCGGCCATGATTTAATCCAGGGGAATATTACTTTGCCGGTCATAATAGCTTTAAAGGACCCTAAACAGGGTGAAGCTTTAAAGACTATTTTAGAAAACAACGGAGTTAATAGTGATACATTTCCTCAGATTATTAAACTACTTGAGGAAACTGGGGCTATTAATGAATCTTTACGCCGGGCCCGGGTATTTTTGGAGTCAGGTTTAAATGTGATGGCGGAATTACCGTCTTCACCAGTACAAAAAAAGCTGCAAGATTTAGGTTTATATGTGTTAGATAATTATTACAAAAAGATGAAAATAAATGCAGCGGCGGAGGATTCGGAATGGAAAATGCAATTGAGTTAGAAAAAAGCTGGCCGCAACCTACCGGAGCCAGCCAAGGGCAGATTTTATTCCGCTATATTTTTAAAATTTTGCCCCAAGTTAAGAAAAAACTTAGATATTGGGAATGTCAAGCTAACAAGATAGAAGATAAAATCTTGCAAGCCCAAGCCCTTACCAGCTTAAAAAACAAAGCTTTTCATTGTCACGGCGGGGCCGTTTATGCTCTTAATTATGCAGATGGAAATGATTTAATAGATTTAATTGTGGCTTATCAAACTATTTGTGATTATTTAGATAACTTATGTGACCGGGCCGGAGTAACGGAGGAAAAGGCTTTTTTTACCCTGCATCAGGCTTTAATTGATGCCCTTAGCCCGAGAGCGAATTATAAGGATTATTACCATGATTATGCCTATACAGATGATTCCGGTTATCTAGGGGAATTAGTAAGCTGTTGCCAAAAAATAGTTAGAGAGCTGCCTTCCTATGATGTGGTTTATCCAGACCTGATTAATCTGGCTAATCTTTATATCCATTTACAAGTAAAAAAACACTTGGATTGGTCCCAAAGAGAGCAAGTATTAATAGAGTGGGCCCAGGAGCAATCTAATCACTACCCTTTAATTAAATGGCAGGAATTTGCCGCAGCCTCAGGTTCAACTTTAGCTGTTTTTGCTTTATTTAGTTTGGCCAGCCAGAAAAATCTGAGTCCAATAGCGGCCAGGTCTGCAGTTGAAGCTTATTTTCCCTGGATTTGCGGTCTGCATATACTGCTGGATTATGTGATTGATCAAGAGGAAGATAGAAAAGAAGGAGATCTGAATTTTACCTTTTATTATAATGATGACCAAGAAATGCTGGAAAGGCTTAAATTGTTTACGATTCAAGCTAAAAGCAGGGCCGGTAGTTTAACCCCGGAAAATTTTCATCTAACCGTGGTTCAAGGGCTTCTGGCTATGTATTTATCCGATGCTAAGGTGGAAATAACCGAAAAAAGCCGATTGAGAGCAGAATTATTAAGGGAAATGGGTTCTAATACCCTAAATATATACCGCCTATGTAAGACGGTTAGAAAGCTTAGGCGTCTTTAGCCATATCCAGGGCTTTATGCAGCCATTTCTTTTTCCGGTAAATGGTTATGAAGGTAACCGTTCTAAGGAACCAGTCCAGAATAAAAATAATCCAAGCATATTGAATAGGCCAGTTTAGTACGATTACGGATAAATATAACAAGGGCAATCTGAAGCACCAGGTGAAAATAGTGCTGATTAACATTGGAGTCTTAGTATCACCGGCTCCTTTAAGTACGCCTCCTAAGACAATACTGCTGGCAACTGTGAGTTGTTCAAAAGCTGCCAGTCTGATTAAAGTTGCTGCTACCGTAATAACCTCGATATCGGATGTAAAGAGGCGAGCGATGGGGGTAGGGAAAAATAGAAATATCAGAGCAAAGCCGCCCATAAAGATAAGCGCAGCTTCCACAGTGCCCCGGGCTGCTTTCTCCACATCTGACCTGCTCCGTGCTCCAATGCCATGACCTACTAAAACCGTAGCCGCTATAGCCATACCAAAGCCGGGCATATAAGATATAGATTCAACCGTAAGAGCTAATTGATGGGAAGCATATGCAATCGTACCCATATATACAATAAGAAAAATCGAGGAGAAATTAGTAATAGTCAAGAATAAATTTTCCAAAAAGCTGGGAATACCAATAGCTAAGATATTTTTTATCAGAGTCCAGTCTATACGAAAATAAGCCAACAAGTTTAGCTTGTAAGTATAAGTTATTAATATAATACCCAGGATAATAAGTCCGGCCAAATGAGCAATAGAGGTAGCCCAGGCTGCCCTTGCTACTCCTAACTTAGGAAAACCATACTTACCGTAAACTAATACATAGTCTCCCGCAATATTAACTAAATTAATAGCTAATGCTATAAACATAGGAATTTCGGTCCGGCCTAATCCCCGAAAAAAAGCATTAATCATATATACAAAAACGGCTATAGGTGCAAATTGAAAAGTTATTAATAAATATTTTCTGGTTTCACTATAAACTATAGGTTCCAGTTTAAATAAACTAAGTAAACTATCCAGTCCAAACAGACCTATTAATAAGGGAATAGTTCCGATTAAGAGTGCCAATAAAGCCGTGTTAAAACCGGTTTTAACCATGCGGTCAACATTGTTGGCCCCCTTAGCTTGAGCCACTAAAACGCTGGCCCCAATAGCCAGAGCTTCAAATAATAGCACTAAGGAAAAGAATATTTCCGAACCAAAGCCTACCGCCGCCAAGGGGGCAGCTCCTAATCTCCCGACTATAGCAATATCTACTACCCCGATTAGCATATATAAGCTCATTTCCAGGATAGCCGGGGCAGATACTCGTATAATATTTTTCCTAAGTACCGGATCTTTAAAGAGCAACATTTTATATAAACCTTCTTATTAAAATCAAACCTTGATTCCGCTGCCAAAAAGTCAATTTAACTAATACTGATTCCTGCAGTGAAATTGAACCTTATCAATTATACCTTTAGTTAGCTTTATTTACTATGAGCCAGAAGGTCGTCAGGCAAGACGTCTTTCTCTTTTAAAAAAAATACAATGCTTATTCCGGCTAAAGCAGTTATGGCTGCAATGGGATAGAAGGTTATGGAAATACCATGATGAAGCAGAAAGGAAAATATGATAGGAGCAAAAGCTCCCCCGAAAGTACGGCTGCTGCCAAAAATGGTTGCAACCTGTCCCCGGATAGCTTCTTCCTTAACCGAGGTGCTCACCGCATCTATAATTGGCATGGCCAAGCCTGCTCCCACTCCGATTAAACCGATTACAAACCAGAATAACACAGTTTTAAGGGTTAAAGCAATTAGAAACATCCCGGCTGCCATCAAAATAATACCAATACCCATTATAAAACGTGGATTAATAGAGGCACTTATTTTACCGGCCAGTAAAGTAGTGAGCATCATGGTAATAGCGGGAGTAGCAATAATTACGCCTCGCAGTATTTGGTTGATTTTTAAAGTTGATTCCAGGTAATCACTTAACCAAAAGCCGGTTCCTATAGTACAAAAAATAATTAAAAAAGCTGCCCATAAGCTTAGAAGCCGGGAAGGATTTTTAAAAATAATAAAAGCCTTTTTCTGGTTTTCAAAATTAATCTCACCTGCTTCCACCGGTTCTTTAATATAAAACCAGGTTAACACGGCTATGGGAAAAGCTAAAATTGGATATATAAAAAATATAGCATACCAGGAAATTAATCCGATCACCGCGCCAATTATAGGACTGGAGACTTTGCCCAGACTGCTGGCCGTTTCTAAAAAACCCAGGTTTTTAGTTCTTTGCACTCCGTCGAAAAGATCACCTACTAAGGCTACCGTAAGATACATAGGCGTGGAAGAGCCGATACCTTGCAATAAACGTCCCGCTAATATATAAGGATAAGCATTTTCTTTTAAAAAAATAGCACTTAATCCGGCCACTAAACCGCCTAAACCATAAATAATGAGTGAGATCACTATTACCTTTTTTCTCCCCAGCCGATCAGCTATAACTCCCGAAAATAAGTTGATAGTAGCAGAAGGAAAAGATACTATTCCTACCATTATCGCTAAATCCTTGAGAGTTAAATCCAAAGCTTTAGCAATTAAAGGAAATATAGGGAAAAGAACTGTGTTGACTAATACCGTAATATAGTTTGATGAAGCTAAAATAGCCATTTTAAATGTATTCTGTTTTTTCACCCTTAATCTCCCTTACATAAGTTAGTTGTTTATTAACTTCCTATCTAGTTTTAGCGAAAGCTAGAAATCCATTCCTTAAAGTAGCAACCAGAAAATGCAAATATATTATTACCGGATAACTTGCTTTTTAAAGGCAGTTAAAATATGATAATTCCTAGGCTATTAACACATTCTTATGAGGAGGATGATTAATTGAGGTATATTATTAGTTTCATATGTTTAGTTATACTGGATCAGTTAAGTAAAGCTTGGATTATAAATAATTTTCAGGTGGGAGAAAGTCTATATATAATTGATAAAATATTTAGCCTGACTTATGTTCAGAATACGGGAGCAGCTTTCGGAATAATGCAGGGTAAATTGTGGTTTTTTATATTGGCAGCTTTATTAGTAGTGGGTCTGATTAGTTTTTATAATTTAAGATATAAACCTAAGTTTTATGTGCAATATTTTTCCGGATTAATAGTGGGCGGGGCAATTGGCAACCTTATAGATAGAATCCTTCATAATAGTGTGACCGATTTTTTCAGTGTAGGTTGGTGGCCGGTATTTAATATTGCTGATATAGGTATTGTATGCGGCAGTATTGGTTTATTTATTTATCTCCTTTTCATAGATAGGAGTGATAGTTTACATGAGAATTGAGTTGCTAATGGTAGAAGAAGACTGGGAAGGGGAAAGGTTAGATGCTTTCATAGCTGGGGAGCTGGATGATTTGTCCCGTTCTCAGGTAAAAGGCTTGATAGATAGCAAACAAGTAGAAGTGGATGGTGAACCACGCAAGGCCAGTTATCGCCTAAAATTAGGAGAAGAAATTAAAGTAGTCATACCTGAGGCCCGGGAAATTGAAATTATAGCCCAGAATATTCCCTTAACTATAATTTATGAAGATAGTGATATAGCCGTAATAGAGAAGCCAAAGGGCATGGTGGTTCACCCGGCCCAGGGCAATCCGGATAATACCTTGGTAAATGCTTTGCTCTTTCATATTAAAGATTTATCCGGTATTAATGGGGAAATAAGGCCAGGTATAGTGCATCGCTTAGATAAAGATACTTCCGGAGTTATGGTAGTGGCTAAAAACGACAACGCCCATCGGAATCTATCTCAGCAAATAAAAGAGCACACTATAAATAGGGAATACCTGGCTCTGGTCCATGGAATAATAAAAGAAAACCTGGGTACCATTGATGCTCCTATAGGGAGAAGCAAGGTAGAAAGAAAGAAAATGGCGGTGGTAGCCGAGGGTAGAAATGCTATCAGCCATTATCAAGTTTTAGAAAGGTTCCAAAATTACACCTTCATTAAAGTAAAATTGGAAACCGGCCGAACCCATCAAATAAGAGTGCATTTTTCCTATATTAAGCATGCCGTGGTAGGTGATCCCTTATACGGTTCCGGCCGCAAACATTTTGACCTGGATTCCCAAGCCCTGCATGCTCATCTTTTAGGTTTTGTCCATCCTAGTTCAGGAGAATATATGGAATTTAAGAGCCCTTTACCCGAATATATGGAGAATATACTTACCCAGTTAAGGAATAAGCACTAAGCAATAAGATAAAAGTAATATCTGGGACTTTCTCTTGGTTCCCGAATTTTATAAAGTAGACCGTTGCAGGTATCAGCCTACAACGGTTGTTTTTTCTCAAGTATATAACTTTGTAATTTCTTCCCCGCAGAACGGGGGGGATGTTTCACTTGTCCTGTTGGAGAGGTTTTCAACTACTCCTTTTCCTACCCTCCAACACCCTTCCTAGCTGCCTTATGCTGCCCTAATCTGTTGATATATTTCTGGATAAGACACATTAAATGTCCCCTTGTCTGCTCGACCTAAAATTGACGGAGCTCTCAGAATATTGATATAATATATGCATAAATATTGATAATACAAGGAGAGTTTTCTATGCCGAGTATTAGACCAATTTCTGATCTGAGAAATAATGCCAATGAGATTTCAGAGTTTTGCCATACATCAAGAGAACCGGTGTTTATTACTAAAAACGGGGTTGGTGATATGGTGGTGATGAGTATTGAAACTTATGAGCGTCAGCAGGCCCTTATAAACCTGTATACTAAGCTGGCTGAGGCCGAGGAGGAAATTGCCAACGGCGCAGAGGGAGAGGACTTTTTGGAGTTTGCCCAGCAATTAAGGAATAGCGTGCATGGGCAAATATAAAATCAGGATATATCCTCATGCTAAAAGGGATTTAAATGATATTGTAAGTTATCTCAATACCATGTCACCCCAGGCGGCCATCAAGTACTATGATCTGATGGTAGAAAAGATCAGCAGCCTCTCCGAAATGCCTGAAAGGTGCCCATTAGTGAGGGATATCGCCCTGAAGGCTAAAGGGTACCGGTATTTGATAGTAGAAAGTTACATAGTTTTTTTCGTGATAAAATCAGATACCATACAGATTCGCCG
>JAEWZB010000001.1 GCA_023395515.1 Bacillota bacterium | reverse complement strand
CCTTCATATAATTCAGTTATCTTAGCATCTCTCATCATTCTTTCTACCGGGTATTCTCTGGTATATCCGTAACCACCAAAGATTTGTACCGCTTGGGTAGCAGTCTGATTAGCTGTTTCTGAGGCTTTTAGTTTGGCCATAGCTGCCGACATGCCAAATGGTTCGCCCACGCTGGCCTTCCAGGCGGCTTCATAAGTTAGTAGTCGGGAAGCCTGAATATCTTTAGCCATATCGGCCAGTTTGAATTGAATGGCTTGCAGGGTAGCTATAGGTTTACCAAATTGTACTCTTTGTTTAGCATAGTCTACAGCCGCTTCAAAGGCTCCTTGGGCTATTCCTACGGATTGGGCAGCTATTCCTATTCTGCCTCCATCCAGGGTTTGCATAGCTATTTTAAAGCCTTCTCCTATTTCTCCTAAGAGGTTTTCTTTAGGAATCCGGCAATCTTCGAAGATCAGGTCACAGTTGGTAGTTCCTCTTAGACCCATTTTTTTCTCGGGATTGCTGAAGCTAAATCCAGGCGTCCCTTTTTCTACGATAAAGGCACTAAAGGCTTTGCTTTTTAGTTCTTTGGCTCCGGTACGGGCAAATACTACATAGATATCGGCATAGGCCGCATTGGTTATAAATATTTTTCTGCCGTTTAGTACCCATTCATCACCATCAAGTTCTGCCTTGGAGGTCATAGCTATAGCATCACTGCCTGCTCCCGGTTCGGTTAATCCAAAGGCTCCATGTTTGGTGCCTTCAGCTAGAGGAACCAGGAATTTTTGCTTTTGTTCTTCGGTACCCCATTTGTAAATAGGCATAGCACCTAAGCTAACATGAGCAGATAGGGTATCGGCTGCGGAAGGGTCAACTCTACCTAGTTCTTCAACGGCTAAAGCGTAAGCTATATAGTCAAATCCTGCTCCGCCATATTGTTCTGGAAAAGGCAGTCCGGTTAATCCTAATTCAGCAATGCCCTTAAATACTTCAGGGTCATACATTTCCAGTTCGTCTCTTTCTGCTACTTTGGGGGCTAATACGTTTTCGGCAAAGTCTCTTACCGACTTCTTAATCATTTCATGTTCATCGGATAGTTTGAAAAACATAACTAACTCCTCCTTGTTTTTTATTTAAAGTATAATGCCTTAGTTTTTTCTTCTATTTCACTTCTAAAATCCGGATGGGCAATGTCTATTAATGCTTTCATACGGTCACGCACCGTTTTTCCTTTTAGTTCGGCAGCACCGTATTCCGTAACTACGTAATGGACATCATTTCTTGAGGTAGTAACACTGGCACCAATATCTAACATCGGAACAATTCGACTGATCTTTCCTTTAGCTGCCGTAGAGGGAAAAGCTATAATGGATTTCCCGCCTTTAGAACGGATAGCTCCTCGGATAAAATCTACTTGTCCGCCTACACCACTAAATTGCAGCGGGCCTAAAGTATCTGCAGCAACTTGGCCTAATACATCTATTTGCAGAGCAGAATTAATTGATATCATTTTTTCATTTTGTGCAATTATGAAGGGATCATTCACATAATCTTCAGGATACATTTCTACCATAGGATTTTCATTAACCCATTCATAAAAATCTTTAGTACCCATTAAAAACGTAGCTACCATTTTATCGGGATGTAAAGTTTTTTTACGGCAATTAATATTACCTGCATTGACCAGAGGGATTACACCATCAGAAAACATCTCCGTATGAATACCCAGATCGTTTTTATCAGTTAAGAAGGTTAAAACTGCGTCTGGAATAGCTCCAATACCCATTTGTAAAGTAGAGCCATCTTCAATTAAAGATGCTATATTTTTTCCTATTTCTTTTTCTACCTCAGTAATATTAGCTGGTTGGTTTTCGTAAATAGGCAATTCGCAAGGAACAAACCAATCAATTTCTTCTACTCGTAAAAAGGTTCGTCCGAAAGTGCGCGGTAGGTTGGGATTTACTTCGGCAATTACTATACGGGCTGACTTGGCTGCTTGAAAGGTATAATCAACCGAGACTCCTAAACTACAAAATCCATACTGGTCAGGAGGTGTTACCGTAATCATGGCTACATCAACCGGTAAAACATTGTTTTTAAACAATCCCGGAATTTCTGAAATGTGACAAGGTGTATAATCGGCACGACCCTCGGCCATAGCATTTCTAGTTGAAGGGCCGGCAAAAAATCCATTATGCCTAAAATGCCCTGCCATTTCCGGCTTGGCATATAATCCTTCCCCTTTGGCCACCATGTGCACTACTTCGACATTAGTTAATTCATTGGCCCTTGCTACCATGGCAGCAGGTAGAAGCCTAGGTTCACCAACCGCATGTCCTAATACTACCCGGTCTCCTGATTTTATATGCTTTACGGCTTCACTAGCTGAAACTAGTCGTTTATTGTAGTATTCATTCCAATTCATTTCTTTTATGTCCCTCCTTTCATTATTTATCAAAACTAGTCTTGAACTTCTAATAATGCAAAAGTCATGCCAAATAAAAAAAGGTGGACTATTTTTGTTTTCTTACCAGGTCTATAAGCTTCTTTATTCCTTGCTTAACAGCTTTATAAATTTTTTATTACTAGCTTAAAATCTTTATTTACTTAGCTAAAAATTAAAAATTACCGCAGCTAATTATTAGTTGTGAGTCCCTTTTGGTTCAGTTATTAATATAAAACCGGGGAAAATACATGCACTCATCATATTTGGAGGGGGTTAAAAACAAAAAGGACTCACTGAACCGTTATCGATTCAAGTGACTCCTAAAAAATTCAGGCTTAACTTTGTAAAACGATTCCATAGCGGGCCGCTTTACGTACAATTGAGGTTTGGCTTACTCCTAAAGCCCGGGCGACTTTCCTGCTGCTGCCATATTCTTTAATAGATTTTTCTAATATCTCCTTTTCCAGGCTTTCTAAAGCTTCTTTTAGATTGCTGCCAAATTCTACTTTGAAGGTCGATAGGCTAGAGTGAATATCATGCATTTCATACAGTTTAATATCTTTGACCATATCGTCTTGACTAGTAACTATGGCTCTTTCCACCACATTTTTCAATTCCCGGATATTACCCGGCCAGTCATATTCCATTAAGTTTTTTATTAAATGGTGGTCGATTTTGCGCTCCAGACCATATCTTTCATTAAATATTTTAGTAAAGTGGGCAACTAAAGCGGGGATTTCTTCCTTTCGTTCCCGCAAAGGCGGTATTATAATCGGAACAACATTTAAACGGTAGAATAAGTCTTTTCTAAATTGTTTTTTCTCTACCATATCCCATATATCACGATTACTAGCCGTAATCAATCTAACATCTACCTTGATAGATTTTGTACTACCTAACCTCCTTACCTCTCCCTCTTGAATAACTCTTAATAGTTTGACTTGCAGAGGAACGGTCAATTCTCCAATTTCATCTAAAAATAGGGTTCCCATATTGGCCAGCTCGAAGATCCCCATTTTACCTTCCTTCTTGGCTCCGGTAAATGCCCCTGGTTCATAACCGAATAATTCCGATTCTAATAAATTCTCCGGTATCGCTGCACAATTAACTCTAATCATAGGCTTATCACTACGTAAACTGCTGCGGTGCAATTCATTAGCAATAATCTCCTTACCTACCCCGGATTCCCCTTGTATAAGTACGGTTGAATCGACTTTACTCAGCCTATAAACTAAATCAAATATATCCTGCAATTTATCAGATTTAACTACATATTGTTCCGGACTTCTATATTTTTGTAATTCCCGTTGATAATGAAGATTTAATTCATTAGCTTGTTCAACTTCTTGTTTCAAGCTATTTAATTCAGTTATGTCACGGCCATTAGTTAATACTCTCACTAATTCCCCTTTTTTATTAAAGATAGGATTGCCTGTCACTAACATAGTTCGGCCATTTTTTATAGTCTGGGTAAAGGTAACGGTTTTCTTGGTTTTAATAACTTCTATAGTGGCGGATTTATCATAATATCCACGTTCAATTAATTCATACATAGTCTTTCCTAATACTTCCTCCGCCTTAATTCCGGTAATTCTAGTATAAGCTTCATTTACACTTAAAACCCTGGCCTCGGCATCAGTAACAAAAAAACTATCAAAGGAGGCTTCAATAACTGCATTCATTTCATCTTTAAATTCCTTAGTCATATTCTCAATTTCAGAGATATCTTGTGAAACTGATACGGCCCCGGTAATTTTATTTTCGGTAATTATAGGAGCATAATCACAGATTAGATTTATATCTTTAAACTTAACTTTTTGTCCAGTCATAATCTTTCCGTTTTTAAGCACCTGGGATAAATTCCCCTGAGGAAAAAAATCATAATAAGGCTGGCCGATTACATCCTCTTTAGGATACTTAAATAGCTTTTGGGCCGCTAAATTAAAAGTACGAATTTTTTCGTCACTATCAATACTTACAATAGCATTATGGGCCGAATCCATTACCGTCTCTAACTCACCGGCTATATCTTGTAAAACTTTATTAGATGCTGCTAATAGATCAGCTTTAGCTGCCATCCCCATAATTTGACCGTTTCTAGTAACTAGAAGGTTACTATAGGGTAGATTAATAAGGTCAAAAACATTATCATCAGCATCTACCGTAACTATATCTTTGGTTATTACTTTTTCTATCGAAGCAGACCATTCCAGCCCCTCAGCCATAGCGCGGTATAAGCCAGTCTTATCCAGCACTCCTATAATAGAACCATCTTCTCTTATTACTGGTGCTCCATCTATACCCAATTCCATAAATAGCTGGGCTGCTTCCCCTATAGAACTGTGTACAGACAAGCAACGTGGATCAGGTATCATTATCTCTGCAATTTGCAAAACTATTACTCCTCCTTCACAACAACAGTTCCTAAAGGTGATTCACAAAGGACTCACTATTTTATTATAATCAATATTTGGTGAAATTAATAGAGTAGTTTATTCGTGAGGAGTGAGCGTGAAGGGTAAGGGGTGAGTGTAGGGGCGACCTTTGGTCGCCGCAGACTGTCCGAAAACCATAAAAAAATCAAAGAAAAAAAGAGTATACAGGCACCGAGAAAACGGAAAAAAAGCTATAATAAACATAAAAGAGTAAGAATGGCGGTGCTAAAAATGGGATATATAAAG
>JAEWZB010000119.1 GCA_023395515.1 Bacillota bacterium | reverse complement strand
GAAGTGAAGGTAAAGCTAAGAGAGTTATAGATAAAAGAAAATTATAAGGAGGTATTGATATGGCTAAGCAGATTTCCGTATTTTTGGAGAATAAAGCCGGTCGTCTTTCCCATGTAACTAAAGTTTTAGGGGAAGCCAGTATTAACATTAGAGCTCTTTCGATAGCAGATACTTCCGACTTTGGGATTTTAAGAATTATTGTTTCTGATCCGGAAAAAGCATATAAAATTTTAAAAGAAGCAGGTTTTACAGTTAGTGAGACCGAAGTAATAGCAGTACAAGTTCCAGATTCGCCAGGGGGATTAGCTACGGTGTTAGAACAAATGTCCGAAGCAAATTTGAATATTGAATATCTCTATGCCTTTTTAGGTACATCAGAAAATGATGCTTTAGTTATATTTAAGGTAGAGGATTTTGCCAAAGCCCGTGATACTTTTGTGGAAAGGGGAATAAAATTTTTAGACGAAAGGCAACTTTATCAACTTTAATAGTTTTGAGTGTCTCTTATCCTTTAAGGGACACTCTTATTTAATGTAATTACTTTATAATAATTGTCATAATATTTCATACCAGCTATTTTCTTACTTATTTTTGCAATTCATCTTATCACTAATTATATATATTAAACATCGCCCAAATGTCTTGTCCCTTTGTAGCATTGATAACACCTCATTCATGGCACTTTACGGAAAATTTCAGTAAAGGAGGTGAATATATGAAAAAAGCAATAGGGTTAGGTCTTATTGTTGCAGTATTTTTCGCAATCTTCGTATTATTCCAAGGTCAAATTGGCGCTAGTGCTTTCTATCTAGCTGCCATTACAATGGCTATGTTTGCAGTGATTGGTCCATTTGGGGACTATTTAAAAACAGGCATAGCATTGTTAATCGGGGTGGTTATGGGTTTGATTGGAATTATTGTATTGGCTACTAAAATGCCTCTTCCCCCAGATCATTTGATGTATTTGGCTATAGTATCGGCGGTTTCTTTATTCCTTTTAATTCTTCTATCAACAACAGGAATGAGAATAGATGCAATGTTTTTAGGATGGGCAGGTTATTTTGCCGCAGTTTTTGGAACTTATACTGCCAATCCTTCAGCACTTGGTACATTAGCATTGCCGGCAGCTGTGGGTGTTAGTGTTTCCCTGTTAGTTGGACTAGTATTATCATTACTAGTTATTAAGATTGCTATGGCCGTCAATCAATAAATAATAGAGGGGAGGGAGAATTTTGCGAAAAGTCTCTAAATCAAAAAGGATATTTATTCTTTTAATGGCTTTATGCTTAGTGATAGCACCTGTGACTACTGCTAATGCTCAGGGGAGTCCCGAAAAAATAGTAGATAATGAGCTAGTTGTATCTAACTTGAATGATAATGGCGAAATTGCCGGAATTCAAGTATTAAACCACCTTCGGGTATTTGGTACGGGTAATGTAACCATAGAAGATAAATCAAGTTTGAATTTATCTTCCGCCCGTAATTTGTATAGTACCGACAAGGTGGATATACAAAATAATACTCTGAAATTAAAAGCTAATATCCCCCAGGGAGCATCATTTGGTGATGTTTATTATTTAGCAGAAGTAGATCAAAAGGATATTGCCTCAATAAATATGCCGGTTAAAGTTAATGTTGAGTATTTTCTGGATGGACAGAAGATAAGCCCTTCTAAATTAAGTGGGAAAAGCGGACACTTAAAAATAGTCACTCATCTGGAAAATACTACTGGCGAAGTTAAGGAATTAGAGTTTGCCGACTCTAATGGCAATATAGTTAAAAAGGAAGCTGAAGTCTTTACTCCTTATATAGTTTCCTTATCCGGATGGGAATTTGATAATCGTAAATTCTCTAATGTTAGTGCTCCTGGTGTAGCAGGAGAATCTCCTGAAGGTGTACTTATTAATGTACAAGGAATTACCCAAGTTAGTTGGAGTATTCCTCTGGTACCTCCTAAATATCCAGCTAGCCAATACGCAGTATTAGAAGCTGATGGCAAGGATATTGAACTGCCCAGTTTTAAAATCGGAGTTATCCCCATTGTGCCAACTACTTCCGAGATTGATTCCTTGGGTACGGTACAAAATAGTCTAAGTATGCTTTATGATGGTTTCGATAAAATCGAAACTGGAGTAGGTGCTCCTAATCAAGACCAGACCTTATTATTTGGCTTAAATTCCTTAAAAGGTGGTTTAGCCCAAGTTAGCGGCGGTTTAGGTTCATTATTTGATAATATAAAACAAATTAGATTTGGCTTAAATAATCCTGCTTTTAATGCGGAAACCTTTGATACTCTTAAAGGGGCAGATGCCAATGGCAATACTCCAGGGGTCAGAGATGCGGTAGGATTATTAAAAGAAAATGTAGATGAAAAATTCATTCCGGCATTTAGTGCCCAAAAATTAGTTTTATCTACTTTTGAAACCGCTATCGGTACTTCTGCTGATCAAGGGCAGGAGCCATCTCTTTCTACCAGCTTGTATAACGATGTTAACGCCTTAAAGGTAGCTGTGGCCGGAACTCCTGCCGAAAAGATTATTACCGGGGCCATAGAACCTAAATTGCAGGCCATGAATAAAAACGTAGCGGTGTTTAGAGATGGAGGTACATTAATAACTTCCAGCGGAACCCTGCCTTTCCCGGCTAGCGTGACAGCCCTTGAACTGGGAGCTAATGTTATGTCAGGCAGCTTGGCTAAGGTTGATCAAGGCTTGGCTATGATGGTACTGGGAATTGGCTCTGTAGACCAAAACGGAGAGCCGGTCAAGTATATGATGAACGGAAAGCCCGGAAGTATCCTTTATGCTTTAGATTATCTGCAAGAAGCTATAGATGGACAGATGATACCGGGTATAAATCAATTACAAGATGGTACCGGACAGATAGGCAGCGGTGCCGGTGATGCCAAAGAAGCCATAGCTGCCGGCTTACAAACCTTTGAATCTGTAGGCGCTATAGTATCTGTTTTAGAAACTAATGCCAGCCAAGCTGATACATTCTTAGGCAAGCCGGACGGGGCTATAGGCACAGTAGCTTATGTGTTCCAGACTCCGGAAGTAAGTAACCACACTAATGCCATGAACTTCGGTTTAGGCGCTATCGGCTTAGCTATAGTTATTCTGCTTATATTAGGCAGACCACCCAAACAGGTATTCGAGGCTCCTGTATCAGAACAGGCCTAGGATATAAATATTATTAGGAGGGAATGGACATGAAAAAAAGAGTTACATTACTAATTGCGGTAGCAGCTATTTTAGTATTTGCTGCCGGAGCTATAGCAGGATCTTCCATTGAAGCAATCCAAGCTAATTTAGCTCATGACATTAAGTTTGTAGTGGATGGAGAAAGCTGGGAAGCTACTGATGGAGGAGTAAAACAAAGTCCTATCGTTTATAATGGCAAAACTTACTTACCAGTACGTGCTTTAGGTGAAGCTTTAGGTGTAGCAGTAGATTGGGATAATGACACCAGAACTGTATACCTAGGTGAAAAACCTGCGGTTCAGGAACCGGCAGTTAAAGAAGAACCTGTCGTTGAAGAAGAGCCCGCAGTTGAAGAACCAGCACCTGCTCCTGCAGCAGATTTAGCTATTGACCCCGCTGGAGCTGACCTTAGCAAAGCTAATGTGCAAGATATTCCGATAAACATTACTTGGGGCAAAGCTACCAAAATTACGAAAATACAAGGAGTAGCTAGTGTTGCTGGTTTAAAAATCGATCCTAAAGAAGGTACTCATTATACAGTAGATGGCGATGTATTAACTATTAAAAAAGAGTTAACCAGCCTGATTCCTGTTCCTATGAGTATGGTTCCAGAAGGAACTACCTTAACCTTAACCATCACCTTTGATGATGGCAGTAAAGATTTTGTAATTACAGTAGTAAAATAATAATAATTAAACCTTAAAAAGGTGGTAGGAATTTTTCCTGCCGCCTTTTTTGTAATAATTAAGGGTATTATATAAATATAATTATGTAAAAACCAAAAATAATTTACCATAAGATTCAGCGTAATTAGTGGTTTTTCAGTGTTCATCAGTGTCTAAAAGAATCTAGCGTAATTTGGCATGCAAAAAGAACCGTCCCCGATGCGCTGGAATGCAGAATATTATATAGATTATAAAAGAGTTCCTTGTGCCTTATTATATACTTAAGGTAAATTAGTGTATTTATAATTATATATAAGGGGTTAATTATGTACGAATATGTGGGCAATATTCATATGCATTCAGCTTACTCGGACGGGGAGTATCCGATAGATAAAATTGCTAAGCTGGCTGGTAAAGCCGGCTTAGATTTCATTATTGTTACTGATCATGAAACCTTAAAAGGTTTAGATAATGGGGAAGAAGGATATCATCATAAAGTATTAGTTTTAATTGGAGCAGAAATTAACGATACCTGCAATCATTATTTAGCCTTAGATATAGAAAAAGTGGTGCCTAATAATACGGAAAATCCTCAAGCCGTAATAGATGCGGTCAATGCCCAGGGCGGTTTTGGCATTATAGCTCATCCGGTGGAAAAAGGTTCTCCCCTTTATAAAGGAGGCATAACTTTTGAGTGGACTGATTTTAATGTTACTGATTTCCAAGGCCTAGAAATATGGAATTATTTATCCCAATGGAAAGACGGCATTAGGGGATTATTTTCGGGGATATGTTTATTATTTTTTCCCCATAAAGCCTTAATAGGACCTTATCCTGAGGTAATGCAGTGGCTTGATGAATTGCAGATTGAGGGGCAGCCGGTAATGGTATACGGAGGCTCTGATGCTCATAATATCAAAATAGGCTTAGGCCCCCTAACTTTTGCTACTATAGGCCCTTATTATTACTCTTTTAAATGTATTAACATGCACATTATCACTAAAAACAAATTAACCGGTGACTTTAACCGGGATAAAGCTAATGTCTATGCGGCTTTAAGAGCCGGGAATTCCTGGGTAGGCTATGATTTTTTTAAAAACTCCCGGGGATTTCGTTTTGTGCTGAAAGATGATAAGGAAAGCTATCTGATGGGCAGCCAAGTTAAGTTTAAAAAAGGTATGTTATTGGAAATTAAAATTCCTTATAAAGCTAAAGTATTAATTATAAGAAACGGACAAGTATGGAAAACTCTGCAAGGGGATAATTTTAGAATAAGTGTAGAACAAGGAGGTGTCTATCGGGTGGAAGTATATCATAACCACGGCAGGTCTTATCGCCCCTGGATTTTTTCCAATTCAATTTGGATAGTGTAATGAATAGGCATACTCGTTATGGGTGGGCTTCGCCCACATGGTTTGACGCTGACTTTCGCTGAAAAACGCTGATTTACGCTGTTCATTAATTGTAAGATGTAAAAAATCGTAAATTTATAAAAGCAAAATAATACCTGACATGAGTTAAAGCACAGACAGGCGACCTAAGGTCGCCCCTACAAAAAATCAGTGACCAAAGAGAACATCAGGTGTAATTGTAGAGTACTTCAACTGTTGTGGTGAGCAAAGCACAAACATATAAAAATCTGTGAAAATCATAATAAATCAGCGGAAATCTGCGTCAAATCCACAAGGGCGAAGCCCTTGAGCCTCCCCCCACTCCTAACTCCTCACCCCTCACTCCTAGCCTCTCACTCACCCAACGTCCTGCCAATCTTTCAAAAAAATTAGGACCATAGTACAATTTTTGCTTTTCCCCACCATGGCATAAATGCTCGAAAAGCTCGATATATAGGAGGCTTTTTGTATAAATAAAAGAGAAAAAATAGTTAGTTCCTTATTTCACAAAGAAGGTATTGAATAGCTTTAGTAGAATAAAGTGGTATAAAGTGGTGAAAAGTGGAGTGGTTTCCCTAGATTTTTTTTAAAAGGAGCCCATTTTATGTTTTTGGGAGAATACGAACATTCTTTAGATGCTAAAGCCAGAATAACTATTCCCTCTAAATTTAGGGAAGAGTTAGGGGATAAGTTTATTGCCACTAAAGGTCTGGATAATTGTATTTTTCTTTATCCATTACAAGAGTGGCAAGAAATTGAACAAAAGTTAAGTAAACTTCCACTAACTAGGGCGGATGTTCGCTCCTTTGTGCGCTTTTTTTTCTCGGGAGCTGCAGAATTAGAGATAGATAAACAAGGACGAACTGTAGTACCCTCGAATCTAAGAGATTATAGCGAAATCGAAAAAGATGTTGTAATAATCGGGGTAGGCTCCAGGATTGAAGTTTGGTCAGCCGGGAAATGGGAAAACTATAACAATATGGCTAGCTCTTCTTATGAAGAAATTGCAGAAAGTCTGGTGGATTTAGGAATATAGGAGTTGTTGTAATTTGCATTTACCGGTTCTCTTAAAACAGACTATAGATAATTTGGTTACCGATACTAAAGGAATTTATGTAGATTGTACTTTAGGTGGGGGAGGCCATCTTAAGGAATTATTATCTAGATTAGATGCAGGAGCTAAAGTTTTAGCCTTAGATAAAGATAAAAATACTTTAGAAAAGACTAAAAAAACCATAGGTAATCAGAATGTAGTTTATGTTCATGCTGACTTTAGACAATTGACCGAGGTATTAAGCGAGCAAAATATTAGTAAAGCAAATGGAATAATGATGGATTTAGGGGTGTCTTCCTTTCAGTTAGATGAAAGTGAGCGGGGTTTTAGTTTTCATGAAGATGCTTTATTAGATATGCGCATGAACCAAGCCGATAGTTTTAGTGCTAAAGATTTAGTGAATTCTTATCCATCCGGGGAAATAGCTAATATTTTATGGAAATATGGAGAGGAAAAATATTCCCGCAGTATTGCCCGGGGAATATGTCAATATAGAAATGAAAAACAGATCGAAACTACGCTGGAATTAGTTGAAATAATAAAAAAATCGGTTCCGGCTAGTTATCGCCGGGAAAAACATCCGGCTCGCAAAAGTTTCCAAGCTATTCGTATAGCGGTTAATGGTGAATTAGAAGCCCTGGAGGAGGTATTACCTCAAGCTGTTCAAGCTTTAGTGCCGGGGGGAAGATTATGTGTTATTACTTTTCATTCCCTGGAAGATAGAATTGTAAAGCATTTCTTCCAGGAAAATTCTAAAGAGTGTCTATGTCCTCCGGGACTACCTATATGTATATGCGATCATAAGCCGGAGCTTAAAATGGAGCCCAGAAAACCTATAATACCAGATGAATTAGAATGTGAAACTAATAATCGGGCACGTAGTGCCAAACTTCGTGTAGCGGTTAAATTATAGTTCTAGATAAGGGGAGGACAGAATAGTATGGTACAGGCGGGATATGATTATTCGAGACAATGGGAACCCAGAATCGAAGAAGAGCCCCGGGCCAGAAGAGTTAAAAAAACTTATAAGAAAGTAAATATTAAAAGAAAAGTTCTTATAAAATTGGCCGGATTTGCTTTTATCTATGGTTTAGTCCTGGTTTATATTTGCATAAAAAGTGCTACATTAGGTTACCAAATTGTATCTTTAGAACAAGATCTAAAAAACTATGAAGCCGCCAATGCCAGATTACAATATAGTATCCAGGAAAGTTGTTCACTGGATAAGGTAGAACAAATTGCCGTAAGTGAATTAGGTATGAGTAAACCGGAAAAACATGTGGCTGTGGCACTATCTGACCCTAAAGTAACTATTGCCCCGGATAATCCGGATGCTGAAATTAATACTGTTTCCGCCGCGGAAGAAAAACCTTTATATAAGCTTTATACAAATTTGTTACTTCTCGCAGAGAAAAATTAATAATATTGATATGTGAGGTGGCATACCTTTGCAAAGTACAAATTTTACGGTGAGAAAGCGTATTGCTACGCTTTTTTTCTTATTTTCCCTGGTATTTTTTCTACTAAGTAGTAGAGTTTTTTGGGTTCAATTTGTCCGGGGAGCAGATTTATCGGAAAAAGCCATGCAAAACCGGATGAGAGATATTCCGGTAGAATCCAAAAGAGGAATTATATATGACCGTAATGGTAATGAATTAGCGATTTCGGTTAGTACCGATTCAATTTATGCTATACCGGCTGAGATTATCAGTTCCAAAAAGGAAAAAGAAATAGCGCAAAAGTTAGCGGCAGTTTTAGAAATGGATGAGCAGAAACTTTATGAAAGAATAACTCGCAGAAGCTCCTTTGAATGGGTTAAAAGACAAGTGGAGCCTGATAAAACCAAAGAGTTGCGTGAACTAGACCTGCCGGGAGTAGGTTTTACCGAAGAAAGCCGGCGCTATTATCCTAAGGGTACTTTAGCCAGCCATATTTTAGGAATATCTGGAGTAGACAACACCGGTTTAGAAGGGGTTGATTTTTACTATAATGATTTAGTAGGCGGAACCAAGGGTAGAATTGTGATAGAACATGATGCAGGAGGCAGGCCTATACCTGAAGCAACTCATAAATATATTCCACCTTTGGATGGCTCTAACTTAATCCTGACCATTGACGAAACTATTCAATATATAGTGGAAAGGGAGATTGACAAGGTCTTTAAAGAGAGAAATGCTAAATCGGCCGGTGCCATTGTAATGAATCCTAAAACCGGTGAGATTTTAGCTATAACTTCCCGTCCTACTTTTGATCCAAATAAATATGACGAATCCCCGGCTAGTAATCGGCGGAATTTTATAATAAATGATGTTTATGAACCGGGTTCCACGATGAAGATTGTTACTGCAGCCATGGCTTTGGAGGAAAACATAATAACTAGTGAAAGAAGGTTTTTTTGCCCCGGTTATATCAAAGTCGGCAAGGAAACTATAGGCTGTTCAGATAGAAAAGCTCATGGCAGTCAGACTTTTGCCGAAGTGGTGGAGAATTCGTGTAATGTGGGGTTTGTGGAAATTGGTCTGGACCTGGGTATTCCTACTTTCTATAAATATTTAAATGATTTTGGCTTTGGTAAACCTACTGGTATTGATATACCTGGGGAAGCTGATGGCATATTAGTAAATCAGAAGAATGCTAAACAAATAGATCTGGCTACCATGTCCATGGGGCAGGCTAATGCTGTAACTGCGTTACAGCTAATTACTGCAGTAGCGGCAGTGGCTAATGATGGTAAGTTAATGCAGCCGCATATAGTTAAACAAGTAATTGATAATGAAGGGAAAGTTTTAAGATCTATTGAACCTAAAGTAGTTAAAGAAGTGATTTCTCCTTCCATAGCCAGCCGGCTAAGATTAACGTTGGAAGGAGTAGTATCAACTGGTACAGGGCAAAATGCATTTATAGATGGATATAGGGTAGCTGGAAAAACCGGAACTGCCCAAAAAATATCACCTGCGGGGGGATATATGTCTAATGAATATGTAGCCTCCTTTATTGGGTTTGCTCCGGCAGATGATCCGCAGATTGTATGTGTAGTAGTAGTTGATGCCCCCCAAGGTTATCCTTATTATGGGGGATGGGTAGCAGCGCCGCCTTTTAGAGAAATTGTCAAAGATACATTAAGATATTTAGAGGTTCCTTTATACGAAACTAAAGAAAAAGAAGAGCTGGAAGCAGTAGATCAAGTTGTAGTTCCAGATGTGGTGAATTTACCATTGGCCGAGGCGATTTCTACTATGAATAGCCGCGGCTTAAGTGTAAAAGTAAGTGGTACCGGAAACATTGTGTGGCAACAAACTCCTAAACCCCATACCAAATTAAAGCGTGGTTCCCAGGTTATATTAAATCTTTCGGCCCTACATCCTAACGAAAATTCGGGAGAAGTAACTATTCCCGATTTACAAGGAAAATCTATGAAGGAAGTGGCCAAAGTTTTAGCTGATTTAGGATTACATTTGATTCCGGAGGGATATGGTTTAGCTTATAGCCAATCACCGGAACCGGGTAAAATAGTAGCAGTAGGTTCCAGTATTAAAGTTAACTTCCAACCGGTGGGTGAATAAAGAAAGGAGGGTCTAATATGGATTTAAAAACGGTTTTTACAGGAATAGAATATGAATTACTGGTGGGGAATATAGAGCAAGAAATTAACTATATCAGTTATGATTCGAGAAATGTTAGACCCGGATCATTATTTGTCTGCATTAAAGGTTTTAAAACTGATGGACACCAGTATATCCAGTCCGCTATTAATAATGGAGCTATAGCAATTTTAGTCGAGGATGAAATAAAAGTTGAAAATCAAGAAATTGTTATACTGCGTACTAATAACACCCGCCAAGCTTTATCTAAATTAGCGGCCAACTATTATCATAATCCTTCCAAAAAGCTATGCCTGGTAGGAGTTACAGGTACTAATGGCAAAACTACTATAACCCACTTGATTAAAGCTATGTTAGAAGGGGCCGGAAAAAAGGCCGGTATTATAGGAACCCTTTACGCCAAAATTGGTGATAGGGAAAAAGACCTTAAACATACTACCCCGGAAGCTCCTGAAATAGAAGAATTCATAAACTTAGCGGTCCAAGAAAAGGCTGATTATGTAGTAATGGAAGTATCTTCCCATGCCTTAGATTTACACCGGGTAGATGACCTTGATTTTAATGTGGCCATATACTCTAACTTAAGCCAGGATCATTTAGATTATCATCATAGTATGGAATCGTATCGGGAAGCTAAGCTTAAGCTATTTAACATGATTAATGCTGCTAAACCAGGTTTTACTATTGTAAATGCTGATGACAGTAATGCTGACTACTTTATTGCCGCATCAAATGGCCAAGCGATTACTTATGGAATTAACCAAGATTCTAATGTAAAAGCCTTAAAGCTTAAAACTTCCCTTAAAGGAACTAGTTTTCTAGTTAAATATAATGATCAGGAATTTAAAATTAACACTAAGTTAATCGGCCTTTTTAGTGTATATAATATTTTAGCTGCTATTGCTTTCGGTTTGCAGGAAGGTATAGACACCGCCATTATTAAAAGAGTTCTGGAAGATATTGAAGGAGTTCCGGGCCGGTTTGAACAGATTAATTGTGGCCAAAAATTTTCGGTAATAGTTGATTATGCCCATACCCCGGATGGTTTAGAAAATATTTTAAAAACCGCCCGAAAAATAGCGGAAAATAGAATCATAACGGTATTCGGCTGTGGAGGAGACCGGGATAAAACTAAACGGCCTTTAATGGGGGAAATTGCAGCACTATATAGTGATTTTTGTGTGGTAACCTCTGATAATCCCAGGAGTGAAGAACCACAAAAGATTATTGAAGATATAATACCTGGTCTGGATAAAGTAGAACATTCCCGTTATGCGATGATAATTGACCGCCGGGAAGCTATACAACATGCTATTAATTTGGCCCGGCCTGGGGACCTAGTAATAATAGCCGGTAAGGGGCATGAAACTTATCAACTGATCGGAGACCAGGTGTTGGATTTTGATGACCGTCGGGTAGCCCGGGAAATTTTAAGGAGCAATGTTAAATGAAAGAGCTTACGTTAGATTATATTATGGCCAGCTGTCAAGGAAAAAAAATAGGAGAAGGCTATCCTTTCATTGGGCAGATAACTACTGATTCCCGGCAGGAAATGAGTGATAAAACGCTTTTTGTAGCCTTACAGGGAGAAAACCACGATGGGCATAAGTTTGTCCAGGAGGCTTTAAATAAAGGTGCAGCCGCAGCTATTGTTTCTGATACTAGCAGGTTAAACCTTAATGATTATAAGGATAAAGCCCTTATAGTAGTAGATGATACCCTGATAGCTTTACAAAAAATAGCCCGAAAATACCGGCAAGATTTCAATATTCCGGTTGTAGCTATTACCGGGAGTGTGGGGAAAACTACCACTAAGGAAATTTTGTCCCGGTGTCTTAGCAGTTCTTTTAATACTCTTTATACCGAAGGCAATTATAATAATGATATTGGTTTACCATTAACCATAATGAGACTGGAAGAATACCATGAAGCGGCCGTGGTGGAAATGGCCATGCGGGGCCGGGGAGAAATTTCCAGATTAGTTGATATTGCGCAGCCAACTTGTGCTATTATTACTAATGTTGAGATGGTTCATTTAGAAACTTTAGGCAGCCTGGGAAATATCGCTAAGGCCAAATGTGAAGTTTTAGAAAAATTATCTGCGGGAGATTTTGCCTTTATTAACGGTGATAATAAATTATTGCTGCAAACCGCCGCGAACTATTCTTGCCATAAATATACTTTTGGTTATAATCAGGAATGTGACTGTAAAATTTTAGAGGTTAGAACTGATAAAAACCACATGACTATAACGGCTGATTTCTTTCAAGAGCCAGCGGTTATAACTTTTCCTATTCCGGCTCCTAAGCTGGCTATTAATGTAGTGGCTGCGGCAGGTACAGCTTTAATACTGGGAGTACCTATGGCAAATATTATTAGTAATTTGGCAAGTTATAAGCCGACTGGTAATAGACTAAATATAACTAAACTGCCCGAAGGCGGAATAGTAATAAATGATACCTATAATGCTAATCCGGTTTCTATGCAAGCCGCTTTAGAAACCAGCCAAAAGCTTAAAGATGATAAAAAACTTGTAGCTGTATTAGGAGATATGTTTGAATTAGGTGAATACGAAATAGATGGTCACTTAAAAGTAGGGAAACTAGCCTTTGATAATAAGGTGGATATTTTAATAGCAGTGGGTGCCCGGGCTGAATATATTGCCCAAGGAGCTATTCAGGCAGGCATGAACCAGGCTAAAGTCTTGCATTTTCCAGACAAGGCTGAATCTTTAGCTTATTTACAACATAACCTTAATAAAACTGAAGTTATTTTATTTAAAGCATCTCGGGGGATGCAGTTAGAAACATTAATAAAAGGTTGGCTGGAGGAAGAATCAAGCTAAAACCTTTTACATAGATGGGAGTATAGATGTTATGCCGGAAATAGTAATAAAATCCTTACTGGCAGGAGTCATATCAATCATAACCTCTATAATTTTAGGTCCTATTATGATTCCCTTTTTGACTCGCCTTAAAGTCGGACAGAGTATAAGAGAAGAAGGGCCGCAGAGGCATTATGCCAAAGCCGGAACTCCCACTATGGGGGGGATCATGATAATAACTGCCGTAATGGTTGCTACCTTTATAATGGCGGGAACTAGCACCCAAGCTCTAACTGCGGTATTTATTATGTTGGCATTTGGAGCTATTGGCTTTTGGGATGATTATATAAAGGTAGTTTTAAAAAGGTCCTTAGGTCTAAGGGCTAGAGAAAAATTAGGTTTACAGTTATTGATAGGCTTAATTTTAGGATTATTGCTCATTTTTTATTTTGGACGGGGTACTATAATAACTGTGCCCTTTACGGGCAGCCAAATAGACTTGGCCTTTTGGTATATTCCCTTTTTAATAGTGGTATTAATGGGTACTTCTAATGCAGTCAATTTAACTGATGGATTAGATGGCTTAGCTAGTGGGGTAACCTTTTTCGTGGCCATTGCCTATGGAATAATCACCATTATGACTAAAAATTATGATTTGCTTATTTTTTGTGCTGCTTTAGCCGGGGCCTGTTTAGGATTTTTGGTGTTTAACCGCTATCCGGCTAAGGTATTTATGGGAGATACCGGTTCCATGGCTTTAGGAGGAGCGGTAGCTACGGTAGCGGCCTTAACTAAAACGGAACTGGTTTTAATTATTATTGGGGCCGTATATGTAATTGAAGCATTAAGTGTAATTATTCAAGTTGTTTCCTATCAGACCACGGGTAAGAGAATCTTTTTGATGAGTCCTATCCATCATCATTATGAATTAAAAGGCTGGAAAGAAACTAAAGTAGTAAAATTCTTTTGCCTGTTATCTTTTTTATTTGTGATTTTAGGGTTACTTAGCCTAAAAGGTATTGGTTAAAAAATTAGGGGAAGTGTTTATTTGATAAATTTCTCGGATAAAAAAATCCTTATTATAGGAATGGCTAAAAGCGGAGTGGCAGCCGCCCAAGTACTAGCCAAAAGAGGTGCTAAAGTAACAGCCTGTGATATAAAGTTTCCTGAAGTTATGCAGGATACCATAGAAGAGCTTTTGCGAGATAAAATTGAAGTTTGGGCAGGTTCTTATCCGGAGGTTAAACCGGAAAACTACGATATAATCGTAGTTAGTCCTGGGGTACCCCTTAGTATTGAACCGGTTCAAACTGCTTATAATTTTAATATACCTGTAATAGGGGAAGTGGAATTAGCTTATCTCTTTAAAAAACCTGAACTGCAAATGTACGCTATTACTGGTACTAATGGAAAAACTACTACTACTGCGTTATTACAAGCTATTTTAGCCGGAGATGGGCAAGAAGCAGTAGCAGGAGGAAATATTGGGGTCCCTTTAACCATACTGGTTGATAGTATGGAAACTGGGGTAATTTCTGTGGAAGTCTCCAGTTTTCAACTGGAAACTACTGAATTTTTTAAGCCCCATATAGCCGGTATATTAAATATTACTCCTGACCACTTAGACCGGCACAAGACTATGGAAGCTTATATAGAAGCTAAAGCCAAAATCTTTGCTCAGCAAAATGCGGATGATTTTACTATATTAAATTATGAAGATGAAATATTACGCAGTTTCGCCCCCCGCTCTAATGCTCAAATTATATATTTTTCCACTGATAGGGTGCTGGATGAAGGCTTATTTGTTGAGCAGGGAATAATAAAGGCCCACCTTAATAATACCCATATTAAAATATGTAATATTAATGAGGTCTCTTTAAAAGGCCAACATAACTTAGAGAATATTCTTTGTGCCTCGGCTATGGCATTAGCTGCCGGTGTAAAACCGGAAAATATAGCTAAGGTACTAAAATCCTTTAAAAGTGTGAGACACCGAATGGAAGAAGTTTTAGACTATAATGGGGTTATTTACATTAATGACTCCAAAGCTACTAATCCCGAATCTGCTATTAAAGCATTAGAGTCTTTTACCGAGCCTATTATCCTTATTGCCGGGGGACGCAATAAAGGATCCAGGTTTGATAGTTTTGCTCAAGTTTTAGCCCGGCATACCAAGGCTTTAATATTATTAGGAGAATCTCAGCAAGAAATAAAGTCTGCAGTAATGGCAAAAAATTATACGAATATATATGAGGTAGATAGTCTTGATGAAGCAGTCAAACTAGCCAACCGGTTGGCAGAACCTGGTAATGTTGTGCTTTTGTCACCAGCTTGTGCCAGTTGGGATATGTTCGATAATTATGAACAAAGGGGAGACATTTTTTGTGCTTTAGTACACTCAATATGCGAAGTATAGTATTCGTATTACTGAGGGGGATTTGTGGGTGAGATTAAAAAAGGGGCCGCCGGACTTTGTATTGTTTATTACTACTTTAGCATTAGTAGGAATCGGCTTGGTTATGGTATTTAGCTCCAGTGCCGTTACCGCTAATGTTAGGTATGATGATGCTTTTTACTTTTTTAAAAAGCAGCTCATGTGGAGCGCAATTGGTTTAAGCACTATGATTGTAGTAATGAAAATAAACTATTTAAGGCTCAAAGACTTTGCTATACCATTAATGATATTTACCTTATTATGTTTAATATTAGTTATTACTCCTTTAGGTATCGAAACTAAAGGTTCGAGCCGCTGGCTGGGGGTAGGATCACTAAGTTTTACCCCTTCAGAATTAGCTAAATTAGCTATGGTCATGTTTTTAGCTAAAACCCTGGAAGTAAATATTGATAAAATAAAATCTTTTTCTGCGGGAATATTACCTTATCTGGCCTTATTAGCCCTAGTTGGAGGTCTGATAATGCTGCAGCCTGATTTAGGTACTGCTTTTGCTATTTCGGGCACCGTTTTCTTCATGCTGCTGGCGGCCGGGGCTAAGTGGTCACATTTAGGTATGATTGGTTTGTCAGGTTTAGGTTTAATAACCGCCGCCATAGCTGTTGCGCCTTACCGCATGGAAAGATTTATCGCTTTTATTAATCCCTGGAAATATGCCAGTGATGAGGGATTCCAGACTATTCAATCTTTATATGCCTTAGGTTCCGGCGGGCTATTCGGGATGGGGCTAGGCCGGAGCAGGCAAAAGTTTTTTTACTTGCCTGAACAACATACTGATTTTATTTTTGCCATAATAGGTGAAGAACTGGGCTTTATAGGAGTATTTTTTATCATTACCTTATTCATATTATTTGCCTGGCGGGGATTTAAAATAGCTATTAATGCTCCCGATACCTTTAGCAGCCTTTTAGCCGCCGGGATTACTATTATGATAGTATTTCAAGCCGCTATAAATATTGGCGTGGTATCTGGTGCCCTTCCGGTTACCGGAATAACTTTACCCTTTATTAGTTATGGAGGCTCTTCCTTGCTGTTTACTATGGCCGGGGTAGGACTATTATTGAATATTTCAAGGTATAGTACTAATCGTTAAGGAGGATTAAAATTTGAGATTAATACTTAGCGGTGGAGGTACTGGTGGCCATATTTATCCCGCTTTAGCCATTGCCCAGGGAGTTAAAGAAGTTATGCCATCAGTAGAAATATTATATATCGGTACTAGAAAAGGACTGGAAAGCACTATTGTACCCAAAGCAGGTTATGAATTTAAAGATATTGATATAACGGGAATTGACAGGACTTCCATGCTTAAAGCTTCTAAATCATTGGTGAAGTTCCCTAAAAGTTTTTTTGAAGCCCGTAATATTGTAAAGGAATTTAAACCGGATGTAGTCTTAGGAACCGGAGGATATGTATCATTTCCGGTAGTTATGGCCAGTACTTTTTTTACCTGCAAAACTATAATTCACGAACAAAATGCGGTCTTAGGATTAGCTAATCGAAACTTAGCCAAAAGGGCCGATTATACTTTACTGACTTTTGCCGAAGCCGGCCAGGATATAAACGCTAAAAAGTGTATAGTAACCGGTTTACCGGTGCGCCAAGAAATATTAAAGGTAAGCCGCAGTCAGGCTAAAGAAGAATTAGGATTAGATGACCGGTTTACTTTAGTGGCTTTTGGCGGAAGCCGGGGAGCTGCCAGTATCAACCGGGCTATGCTGCAACTTATTAACCGCTATAAAAATGATGCTAAGCTGCAGATTATTTGGATAACCGGAAATGATGGATTTGCAGATATAGAAAGAAGTTTGAAAAATGAATTAGACCTGGATAGTTTGCAATGTAAACTAATATTTTCCCCCTATATGTATGATATTGAAAAAGCTTTAGCCGCCTCTGATTTAGCCATATGCCGGGCTGGAGCCAGCACTGTAGCCGAGTTAACTATTCTTGGTTTACCTGCCATTCTTATTCCTTACCCTTATGCTGCCGAAAACCACCAAGAAAAAAATGCTCAGGCCTTAATGGAAAAAAAAGCAGTAGATATGGTTATTGATGAGTTTCTAGATGGGGATACTCTATATAATAAGGTGGAAAACCTTCGTTTAAACCCGCATATTCTTAATATGATGAAACAAAAACTATTGCAAGAAGCTAAACCTAATGCTTTGCAGGATATAGTCAACATTATTCTAAGTTAATAATCTGTTAAAATTTGTATGGCTAAACTAGCGTAAAATTTTAATCCTAAAGAGTACAAGCTATTACCAGGCTATACAATATGTAACCACTTTTGTTAATTGTGCATACTATAAAGTGTAATATATAGATACACTGGAGAAGGAGATGAGGAAATGGCCACCACGGAAAGCCTTTGGGTTCATATGGTGGGAATAGCTGGAGCTGGAATGAGCGGAATTGCCCGTATCCTATCTGAACAAGGAAATAAAGTAAGTGGATCTGACTTACAAATGAACAATATAACTGCAAAATTAGAAACCTTAGGAATAGAAATTTTCCAGGGTCATTCCTCATCTAATATTAAGGAAGGGGTTGATTTACTGGTTATTTCCTCGGCTATACCACCAGATAATATAGAAGTGGTACAGGCGAGACAACTAAATATTCCGGTAATAAAACGTGGACAGATGTTAGCTGATTTAGTTAACCGTAAAAAGGGTATAGCAGTAGCTGGTGCCCATGGTAAAACTACCACTACCTCTATGTTATATATGGTCTTATCTGAAACGGGGCTTGATCCTACTTTTATTGTAGGAGGAGAATTACAAAATAGTGATTTAAATGCTAAATTAGGGACTTGCGATTATTTTGTAGTGGAAGCTGATGAAAGTGATGCATCATTTTTAGAGTTAAAACCATATGTAGGAGTAATCACTAATATCGAAGATGACCATTTGGATTTTTACAAATCTCTGTCTAACCTTAAAAATGCTTTTAGACAGTTTGTAGATGGGATTCGTGATGATGGATTTGCGGTGGTCTACGGGGAGGATAAATGTATTCGGGAAATAACTGCCCATTCCCCTAGGCGGATTTTACTTTATGGTGAAACCTCAGATTGTGATTATTTCTTGGAAAATTGGCGGGCGAAGGGGCTAGGGTCAGTTTTTGATGTATATAGTAAAGGAAATAAGCTAGGAGTTATAGAATTATCCGTACCCGGCAAGCATAATGCCCTAAATGCTTTAGCTACAATTTCTGTGGCCCTGGAACTAGGGCTGGATTTTGCTGCTATTAAGCAAGCAATTTTAACATTTCGGGGTGCGAAAAGACGCTTTGAAATAGTGGGACAATGGGATAATATAATAATCGTTGATGATTATGCTCACCATCCCACCGAAATAAAAGCTACTTTAGATGCAGCTAGAAATTTACATCAGGGAAGATTGATTACGGTTTTTCAACCTCACCGTTTTTCACGTACTAAGTCTTTAGGAAAGCAACTAGGGGAGGCTTTCATTAATTCTGACTTAGCTATATTTACAGAAATATATGCTTCAGGAGAGCAATCTATTCCTGGAATAAGTGGAAAAACTGTCTTTGAAGCTGCTGGGCAGATTGGATGCAATACCGTATATATACCTGATTTTGATGACATATGTAAATATTTAAGTGAAAACCTTCGTAGTAATGATTTGGTGATTACCATGGGGGCAGGAGATATTTGGAAAGTAGGAATAGAGCTATCAACACAGTTTCATAAACTGAAAATGAAAACGCATTCCTAGCGGAGGTGTTTATTTGGAGTATTTATTAATTAAAGGTAATACACCCTTAAAAGGACAGGTGGAAATAAGTGGTTCCAAGAATGCCACTCTACCCATTATGGCTGCTAGCCTGATGTCTAGCGGTGAAGTAATATTAAGTGGGGTACCGGACTTGGAAGATATCCATGTAATGTCTGATGCTCTGGAACTTTTTGGTGCGAAAGTACATCGCGAAGGTGATGTCTTAATAATAGATGGAAAGAGTGTCAACTCTTGCGAGCTGCCGGAAAATATATCCCGCAAAATGCGGGCTTCTAATTTAGTAATGGGTGCTTTATTAGCCCGTTTTAAGCAAGCCAAAGTAGCATATCCAGGGGGGTGTGCCATAGGAACCCGGCCGATGGACTTACATTTAAAAGGATTTGAAAGTTTAGGCTACGATATTACTGATGGATATGGATTTATGGAGGGAAGAGGCTCCTCCCTTAGAGGCAGCGAGATTTTGCTGGATTTTCCCAGTGTAGGAGCCACAGAAAATATTATGATGGCTGCCTGTGTAATTCCGGGAACCACCGTAATTAGAAATGCAGCCCGGGAGCCGGAGATTGTTGATTTACAAAATTTCCTTAACTGTATGGGGGCTAAAATAAAAGGGGCCGGTTTAGATACGATTCGCATTGAGGGAGTTAACCAATTAGGCGGGGTAGAGCATAGAGTTATCCCTGACCGCATTGAAGTAGGGTCATTCATGGTGGCAGCAGCTATTACCCGGGGAGAAATATGTATTGAGAATGTAATCATGGAACATATACAACCTATAATAGCTAAGTTACGGGAAATTGGAATAGAAATAATGCCTTGCAGTTCAGGATTAAGGGTACTGGGCAACCGCAGACTAAGACCTACCGATATTAAAACTATGCCTTATCCAGGCTTCCCCACCGATATGCAGGCTCAGATGATGGCACTATTATCAACTATTCCCGGAACCAGTATTATTGTAGAAACGATTTTTGAAAATCGCTTTATGCACGTACAAGAATTAAGAAGAATGGCAGCCGAAATAAAAATTGAAGGTAGAGTAGCAATTATTAAAGGTAAAAACCGTTTAGAAGGAGCTTCAGTGGAAGCCACAGACTTACGGGCAGGAGCTGCCTTAGTTTTAGCTGGTTTAGCTGCTGAAGGTGAAACTAGGATTACTAAAGTTGAGCATATAGATCGAGGTTATGATAAACTCCATGAAAAGCTTAAAGGTTTAGGAGCCAATATAATTAGACAATCAGATGCGGTTTAGTGCTAAAGACCTAATTTGTAATTAATAATCCTTAAACTATCCGAGTCGGAGCAAAAATGTTACCTCAATAAGCGCTAGGTCCCAAGACCTAGCCTTTTTTTCATTATAAGAATGTAATGATTTTGTAACAAATTTCTGCTATAATCTCTAACAGTTAATGGGAATAGGAGAATTTCTTGTGGCCAAAAAGACATTCCGTAGAATTTTTAGTTTTGCCATCCTAATTTTTGTGATTTTGACTTCTGTTTATCTTTTTTTACATAGTTCTTATTTTAATACAGATAAAGTTTATGCAACCGGTTTAAGCCAACTTTCTGAAGAGGAAGTAATAGATTTTTCAGGAATAACCATAGGACAAAATATATTCGAGGTAAACAAAAGGGTAATTGCCAAAATGATTCAGGTTCATCCCATGGTTAAAGAGGCCGAGGTCTTAAGACATTTGCCTCGAGCTGTTGAAATTAAGGTGGTAGAACGTAAAATTTGGGCTATTGTACCATATAATAATGAATTTTTATGTATTGATGATGAAGGAATAGTAATTGATCGAAAAATAACTATGGATTTATCTAATTATCCCTTAATAACTTTTTCCAACCAGCCGGAAAAAGTTAATTTAGGACGGGCCTTTGAACCTGAAGGGGTACACTTGATAAAAATGGTATGGGAGACATTAGACAATACTTCCAAGGATTATATATCTGATTTCCATTATAATGATAAAGAAGAATTAGTGATTTATACTGCTTTAGGTACGGAAATAAGGTTTGGCAATGAGGAAAGGTTAGAAGAAAAAACTAGCTTTTTCAAAGAAATAATAAAGTTAGAAACGGAATTTGACCAGAATGGTAAAGAAGTTTTAGAATATATCGACTTAAGATTTAAAGGTCAGCCGGTAGTTAAGACTAAGGTTTAAAGGGTGATTTTATGAGAAACAATGGGGCTTTAATATCAATAGCAGCAGTTTGTTTAGTATTAGGTATCATGATATCTATTCAATTTAAAAGTACTCAGGGAGTTGGGTCTAACATGGTTCCGGCCCGGGTAACTGAATTAACTGAAAAGGTTGATAAAGTTACGGAAGAACGTAATGCGCTAGCTGAAGAAGTGCTGGATTTAAGGGAAAAGTTAAAAAATGTCAGGGAATATGACACAGCCATGGCTGACTTGCAGGAAGAGTTGCAAAAAGCTAATATGGCAGCCGGTATGGTCGAAATAGAAGGAGCCGGAATTATTGTAACTATAAATGACAGTACTCGCATTCTAAAAGCGGGTGAAGATCCCAATGAATCGTTAATTCATGATTATGACCTTTTAATGGTAGTCAATGAATTGAAAGCTTCGGGAGCCGAGGCAATATCGGTTAATGGGGAACGCATAACGTCTATGTCGGAAATAAGGTGTGCCGGTACTACGATATTAGTAAATTGGGTTAAAATTGCCCCGCCCTTCGAAATTAAAGCTATTGGCAATCCTGATATGCTGGAAAGTGGTTTAACTATAAATGGCGGCTATTTTCAAACCTTAAAACATCTGGATATGCAGATTAATTTACAAAAAGCAGAAAAAATTACTATACCGGCTTATAGCGGGCGGATGAAGTTTAATTATGCTTTGCCGGTTCAATATAATAAAGAAAAGGCGGCGGAGTAGTTATGTGGTTATTAGTATTATTTTGTCTTTTGATAGGATTGGTGATAGGATTTCAGATGCCGGTTCTTTTACCAGCCGTTCTGGCCAAATATATGTCTATTGCTGTTCTAGCCGCATTGGATTCAGTTTTTGGGGGCATAAGGGGATATATGGAGGATGGATTTGATAATACCATTTTTATAAGTGGTTTTATTGTTAATACTTTATTAGCGGCCGGCTTAGCCTACTTGGGAGATAGACTAGGAGTGGAACTTTACTTAGCGGCCGTTGTCGTATTTGGGGTAAGATTATTCCAGAATTTAGGAATTATCCGTCGATATCTCTTGAAAAAATACTAAACAATTTCATTTTAAAATAAAGGAATATACTAGCTTTTGTGGTATTTTTAATACTATCAGAAAGAATAAAATTCTATTGATGATAGTATAAGGGGTAGGTTAATATCAAGAAAAGAAACATTACGGTTGGTCTTGATGTAGGTACTAATACCATAAAGGCTGCAATTGCAGAAGTTTTTTATGGCAATAATATCAATATTCTGGGTGTAACCAAGGTTCCGGCGGTGGGACTTAGAAAAGGAAATATTGTTGATATAGAAGGTACCGCTAAGTCAATTGATGAATCTTTAATTAATCTTGAAAAGCTTACCGGGATTGAAACATATTCCGCCGTTATTGGGTTTTCTGGCCATAGTGTAACTTCAGTTAACAATCATGCTATAGTAGCAGTAGGTAATCATAACTATGAGATTGGTATTGATGATAAGGAAAGAGTCTTACAGTCTGCCCGTAATATAGCCCTTCCTCCTGATAAAACTATTGTCCAAATTATTGAAAGGCAATATATAATTGATGGTTATGAGGGCGTTAAAGACCCGGTGGGCATGGTGGGGAGCCGATTAGAAGCTGAGATTGCTATAATAATTGCGGCTACGGCGGCTTTACAAAACTTACATAGAAGTACCCAAAGAATTAACCTGCCAGTTAATAATATTATTTATAACCCCCTTTTAGCATCTGAAGTAGTCTTACTGCCCGCAGAACGAGAAATGGGAGTTGTACTGATAAATTTAGGAGCCGGCATAACCGAAATATCCTTTTTTGAAATGGGAACTTTGCTTTATACCTCAGTACTTCCCGTGGGAGGAGATTATATAACTAAAGACTTAGCTATAGTTCTGCGTACTTCCATTGATGAAGCCCAGCGCATTAAAGAAGAATATGGAACTGCCAGTGTGGAAATGGCTAATGAAGAGGATATGATTACGGTTAAAAACGTGCAGGCAACTGATACTAAAACCGTTTCCGCCCGGGTAGTGGCAGAGATAATTTCAGCCCGGGTTTATGAAATTATGGAAATGATTTATTCTGAGTTAAATAGATTTAATTGCTTAGGTAAGATGCCAGGAGGTATAGTTTTAACTGGGGGAGGCGCTCACCTTAGCAACATAAATAAAGTCATGGAAGATTACCTCAATGTTCCAGTAAGATTGGGCTTTCCTGATAGGGTAGAAGGTTTACCACATGATTTTAGGCATCCAGAATATGCTAATGTGATAGGGGCTCTGCAATACGGGGCCAAAAACATTGATATATCTTATCAGGAAAATAAAGGCATATCCAAAGTATTAGACAGAATTTCCTATTATTTTAAAGATTTATTTAGTTAGGGCAGAGGAGGTTTTCAAATGCCGTTAGATTTCGATGTTGAAATGCAGCAATTCGCTAATATTAAGGTCATAGGAGTTGGCGGGGGCGGAAATAATGCTATTAATCGTATGATAGAGGCTGGGTTAAAGGGAGTAGAGTTTATAGCAGTAAATACAGATGCTCAAGCCCTATATCTATCTAAGGCTGATAAGAAGATTCAAACTGGGGAAAAGCTGACTAAGGGATTAGGTGCAGGTGCTGACCCTGAAATTGGGATGAAAGCAGCCGAAGAAACTGCAGATGAAATAAAAAAAGCTTTAAATGGTGCTGATATGGTATTTGTTACGGCCGGCATGGGTGGTGGAACCGGAACCGGAGGTGCACCAGTCATAGCCCGGATTGCTAAAGAATTAGGAGCCCTAACTGTAGGGGTTGTAACTAAACCATTTACTTTTGAAGGAAGGAAAAGAACGGCCCAGGCGGAAAAGGGAACCCAAGCTTTAAGGGAAGAAGTGGATAGTTTAATAACTATACCTAATGATAGATTATTGCAAGTGGTAGATAAACATACTGGTTTTAATGATGCTTTTAAAATTGCGGATGATATTTTACGCCAAGGTGTACAAGGTATATCAGACTTGATTGCCGTCCCCGGAGTTATTAATTGTGACTTCGCCGATGTCCAGACGGTCATGCAAAATACTGGTTCTGCTTTAATGGGTATTGGTAAGGCCACCGGTGAAAACCGCGCGGCTGAGGCAGCCAGATTAGCAATTTCCAGTCCTTTATTAGAGACCTCAATTGAAGGGGCTAAGGGTGTTCTATTTAATATTAGCGGAGGTAATGATTTAACGTTATTTGAAATCAACGAAGCTGCGGAAATTATACATCAAGCTGCTGATGTGGAAGCTAATATTATTTTCGGGGCTAATATCGACGAGAGTTTAACTGATGAAGTTAGGGTAACTGTTATTGCTACCGGTTTTAATACTCCCCGGGTTCAACCTATGGCTGAAAACACTAGGTCAAGATCAGTTGATACTCCACCCTCATTTTTAGATAAAAATGATTTGGAAATTCCCCCCTTCTTACGTCGTAAATAATTAAAGACCTTTATTTAATTAAATTAAAAGAATCGGCATTAATTTGCCGATTTTTTTGTTTTATTAAGGTAATTAGCTTAGCAGCCAGGGACTTAAATATACAAATTAAGCCAGTAGTATCTGGTACAATCTGGAATACATTAGTTTTATATTTCTAACATATTTATTAAGCAGCGCAGAATTTGCTCTAAGCGAATGGGTGATTAAGTGAATGGTTCTATAGTATATGCTGATCTTACTTTTTTAATAAATTTAATAATGGATTTTTGTATTCTTTGGGCAGCGGGAAAGTTAGCTAATATTAGGATGTCTTTTATCAGGCTGGCTTTGGCTTCTGTTTTAGGGGGAATATATGCTGTCGGCTATCTGTTTCCCGAGATGGCTGGTTGGTATTCATTGCCGATGAAACTAATCTTTTCAGCTTTAATGGTGGTATTAGGTTTATGGCCGCAAGGGCTTAAAGAATTTAAAAAGGTTTTTTTGTACTTTTATGGCATAAGTTTTCTGGTAGCAGGAGTTACACTGGCCAGTTCTTTTTTATTGCACCCGGATTATAATACCTTTTCTTTTTCCTACCTGTGGTTATTGGGAGGAGTATTCTGTGCCTTATTAATTGGTATATACGGAGGCAAGTATATAAAACAAAACTTAATCCCCAGTTTGCTAAGATTTAAGGTTTGTATAAAATTTGCCGGACTGTCCTGTGAGGGGGAAGCTTTTTTAGATACGGGCAATGGTTTGCGCGACCCTTTAACTAATAAACCGGTCCTGGTAGCAGAATATAATTTTATAAAGAGCTGTTTGCCCGATGATTTAATCCAAGTTATGGATAAACCTTTAGATGAGGGAGATATGTTAGAAAAACTTATTCATTCCAGCTGGGCTAGCCGGTTGAGGCTAATTCCTTTTTCCTCCCTGGGTAAAAGAAACGGATTATTAGTAGGTATTCGGGCCGATGAAATTAGAATAGATCATGGTGATAGTCCGGTATGGCATAAGAATGTTATCATAGGAATTTATTTAGATAAATTGAGTAATGAAGGTAATTATCAAATGCTTATACCTTCTGAAATAATTCAATCAGGTTAGGAGGTTTATAAATTGGGTTTAAATTGGGTAGATAAGCTAAAAAAGTGGCGTCTAACTTTACTGACTTTATATCTTAAAAGGAAATATCCGCAGTATATCCACTATATAGGCTCGACCGAGGTGCTTCCGCCGCCGTTAAAGGAAAGAGAGGAAAGTGACCTTATATCCAGGTTAGATGGTGGCGATATGGCCGTAAAAGCTACCTTAATAGAACATAATTTAAGATTAGTAGTCTACATAGCTAAGAAATTTGAGAATACGGGTATTAACATTGAAGACTTGGTATCCATAGGTACTATAGGCTTAATCAAAGCAGTTAATACCTTTGAACCCAAAAAAAATATTAAGTTAGCTACTTATGCCTCCCGATGCATAGAAAATGAAATACTGATGTACCTGCGCAGAAACCTTAAAAACCGGGGAGAAGTTTCCTTAGATGAACCTTTAAATGTAGATTGGGATGGTAATGAATTGCTTTTATCTGATGTTTTAGGTACGGAAAGTGATATGATTTACAAAAAAATTGAGGGGGAAGTGGAAAAAAGCTTGCTTTGGCAGGCTATGCATAAGCTAAATGGACGGGAGAAAACTATAATTCAACTGCGCTTCGGCTTAGCCGGAGAGGAAGAAAAAACCCAAAAGGAAGTAGCCGATATTTTAGGGATTTCCCAGTCTTATATTTCCAGATTGGAAAAGCGTATTTTAAAGAGGTTGCAACGGGAAATAAGGAAAATTGAGTAGACGCAAGAACGTAAAACGTTAAACGTAAAATGTGAGAATGTAGGGGAGACCTTTGGTCGCCACAGACTGTCCGAAAACCATAAAAAAATCAAAGAAAAAAAGAGTATACAGGCACCGAGAAAACGGAAAAAAAGCTATAATAAACATAAAAGAGTAAGAATGGCGGTGCTAAAAATGGGATATATAAAG
>JAEWZB010000081.1 GCA_023395515.1 Bacillota bacterium | reverse complement strand
GAGTAAATATTGATGTTACCACTAGAATGTATAAGCCTTCGGAAGATATTGACCTAAAGCCGGGGCCGCAGAAATTAGACGGCCGGGGAGCCTTAGCTTTTGTCAGGTATCGTGAGTATATTAATGGTGATATAGATAGGACTGCTATGCAGCAAACCTTTATGAAGGCTTTGGCTGATGAAATATTACAAGCTAAGACTATAACTAAACTACCTAAATTGATAAAACAAGCTAATCAATATGTCACTACTAATATGGGCATAACTGATATGCTTAGAATTGCTAGCTGGGCTCCCGGTTTTACCTCCGAATCTATAGTAACTCAGACTTTGCCCGGTTCGTTTTATGATGTGAGAGATGAAAACGGGACTCTGCTTAATAGTTACTGGGTAGCGGATAAATCCTCCTTGAATGGATTAATAGATAACCTTATGGAGGGGAAAACTATTACAGTTGTACAGGGGGTAGTTCAGCAAAAAACCCCGGCAGCTCCCTCGTCAGATAAAAATGATAGTGAAGAAATAAAGCTGGGCGAACGGGATAATAATAAGACTAACCGCGAACGTTCTAAACTACCTAGCCCGGGACATGGCGGTGAATTTAATACCCAAGTTAATCCCGGAGCCTCCGGCCCCGAAGGATATATATAGTGAGATGTGTATTTAGTAAGGTGTGAGGGGATAGGGGTTAGGTGTGAAACGTAAAATGTAGGGGCGGTCTTTGACCGCCTTAGATTTGACGCACTCTACGAGTACTCCCGATGCTCTTTACAATCGCTATTAAGGTTGCTGATGTACGCAGATTTTTATGATTTACACAGACTATTTTTTGTTTTTTAGCGGGAACTTATGATGTTTCCGCTAATGTTTTTTAAGACAGGTGACCCTCTCCCCAAGGGGGAAAAACCAAAGCATTTACTAAGGAGACGGTTAAACTTTGCTGTTTAATTCATTTGAATTTATATTTTTATTTCTGCCTTTAGCTATAATTATATATTTCATCATAAACCAATGGAATAACCGCTTAGCCAAGCTATGGCTAGTTATGGCTTCCCTATTTTTCTACAGTTGGTGGAATGTAAAATACCTGCCATTAATCCTTATTTCTATTAGCTTTAATTACACCTGCGGCAAAGTTTTAAGCCGGGAAAACTTGAAAATTAACCGCAAAACGGTTCTAATCATGGGTTTGGCAGGTAATGTAGGTTTATTAGGTTATTATAAGTATGCCGATTTCTTCATTAATAACCTTAATACCGTTTTAGCGGCTAACTTATCCCTGCTAAATATAGTTTTACCCTTAGCTATAAGCTTTTTTACTTTTCAACAAATTGCCTATTTAGTTGATGCTTATAAAGGTGAAGCTAAGGAATATGATTTTTTAAACTATGCTTTATTTGTGAGCTTTTTCCCCCAGCTAATTGCGGGTCCTATAGTACATCATAAAGAAATGATGCCCCAGTTTGGGGATGCAGGTAATCACCGCATCAACTATCAAAACTTAGCCGCTGGTCTATTTATTTTTATAATCGGTCTATTTAAAAAAATAGTAATAGCCGATACTTTTGCTATATGGGCCAACTATGGATTTGATGTGGCCCCGGTTTTAACTTTAGTCGAAGCTTGGCTGGTATCGCTTTCCTATACTTTCCAGCTCTATTTTGATTTTAGTGGTTATACCGATATGGCCATAGGGGCAGCGTTAATGTTTAACATCAAGCTACCTTTGAACTTTTTCTCCCCTTATAAAGCCTTAAGCATCCAAGATTTTTGGCGCAGATGGCATATGACTCTAAGCCGTTTCCTAAGAAATTACGTTTACATTCCTTTAGGAGGAAATAGGTGGGGCGAGTTTAATACTTATAGAAACCTTATGCTTACCTTTTTAATCGGGGGTTTATGGCATGGAGCCGGATGGAACTTTGTGTTCTGGGGATTTCTGCATGGACTGGCTTTAGTAATTCACCGCTTCTGGCAGAAGCTGGGGTTTAAAATGAATAAAGTATTAGCCTGGATCATTACCTTTAACTTTGTAAATGTGGCTTGGGTATTTTTTAGAGCCACAACTTGGGCCGATGCGCTCAAAGTTTTAAGTGGAATGATAGGTTTAAACGGAGTAGTGCTTCCAGCTTTTCTAGCCGATAAGCTAGGCATGCTTCCTTTTATCACCTTCGGCAGTTATTTAATAAATGATATAAAAAACGTTTCTTTACTAGTAATACTAGGTCTTATAGTGGTGCTGGTTTTACCTAACTCTATTCAGCTAAAGGACAGGTTCAAGCCTAACCTAATCTATTTAGTTATGGCAGTTATAATGGCTTTAGCAGCTCTAACCCAGATTACGGTCGTCAGTGAATTCCTCTATTTTAATTTCTAGGGAGATATGAAATTGAGATACAAAAGCTGGTTTTATCTAACCCTTATCATAATATTAATACCGCTCCTAACTATAAGCTGGGTTAATTACTACATTGACCCCTTGTGGAGCTTTAGCCATGACCATAAATATAACCAAATCCAAATGCCTTTCAATGAACGGCAGCAAAAAACCAACTATATTACCTTTCACGAATTTAACTATGATACCTTAATTCTAGGCAGCAGCCGTACTACCTATATCGATCAAAATGATTTTAAGGGTTTTAATGCTTATAATTATGCGGTTAGCAATATGCTCTTAGATGAATATTACGATTACATAGAATATGCTAAAAAAATGCGGGGCCGTGAGTTCGAATATATTATCATTGGCCTGGACTTTATGGCTACTAATAAAAACTTGGTAAGGGAGTTTGAAGCCCCGGCTTTTTATATTAATAATACTAATCAATTCGGTTCTCGCTATAGTACCTTAATGTCCACCGATACCCTTAAATATTCCTGGCAAAACTATCAGGCTTCCCAAACAGGGAAACCGGTTAACTTTGCCTATGACCGCAATAATGTTAAAACCCTCTTGCCGGTAAGTGCAGAAGAAAGACCGGCCAAGCTGCAAGCCACCGTAGATAAATATAGGCAAGACATTTATTCTAATTATGAATATGCTCAAGTGAAGGAAATATTAAGTAAAGTGAAGGCTAGTAACCCTAATACTAAGTTTATTATATTTACTACTCCGGTTAACCATAACCTATATAATTTGATGGTAGAAATGGACTTATCCACATATTATCAACAACTGTTGACAGATGCTGTGGAAGTATTCGGACAAGTCTACGATTTTAACTATCCAAACCCCGTAACTACCGATGATACATACTATTATGATGCCAGTCATTTCTACCCCGAAGTAGGTGCCTGGATAGCAGGAAAAATTACCGGTTTATCCACAGATGCGCCGGAGGATTTTGGGGTATTAAGAAAAGCAGGACCACGTTGATTTTTTATGACTGACACAGATTTATTTTAAAATAAGTCGCTATGGCTACCGGTTCTAATCAGCGTTAAAATCAAGTGCTGCTTGTTAATATTGTAGATGAGCAGCCAGTCCGGTTGTATATGACATTCCCGCATTCCTTTATAATTTCGGGAATCAGTCAGATTGTGATCTCTATACTTCTCCGGCAATGGCTGTTCATTAGCTAACATAGATATTACTTCCATCAATAACTCCACCTTACATCCTCTTTTGATGGCTAGTTTGTAGTCTCTTTTAAATTGTCTATGATATTCAATCTTCAGCATTGAGGTCCTCCATCAAGGCCTCCACGCTATCAAACGGGCCGTGAAGATTTCTGCCATTAATGGTATCTTCCATAGCGGTGAAAGTAACAGTGTTTGCTATATCCAGCTTTATTTCAAAAGGAAAGCCATTATGGCGGATTGCTTGTCGCAGGAAAACGTTGATAGCAGTTGTCATATCCATGCCCAAATCAGAAAAAATCTGCTGTGCCTGCTGTTTTACCTCTCTATCCATTCTAATAGTCATACTTGTATTAGCCATATGCCAGGCTCCTCTCTCATTTCCTAATTTAATTATATAATATTTTATGTCTCCTGTAATTACAAGAGACATAAAATATTCTAAATCCCGTAAAAAGATATTAACGACTTAGTTCTTTTAATACCTTTCTATATTTTTTATTAGTTTTACTAAAAGCTGCAGTCCCTTTAGTAAAAGTTAAGTTATAAGGTAGCAAATAAAAACCGTCTTCTTTTTCAACCAGCTTCAAAAGATCATTTTCTTGTAAATAAAGCCGTTCAATTACATCCTTGGGCAAAATAATACCCAGGCTATTGTCAAATTTTTGGATTTTAAGTGTAGTCAAGCAAGTGACACCTCCTAATAACACTAATCATAACACTTATACAAGCATTTTAATCTTGCCAGTCCTTTCAAAACTTAAAATAAAAAACATATAATTCCTTGTAAGGAATTATGCCGAAGTACGTAGTAATAAATAGTTACCTGTATTTTCCTAGTGAAATAAGCAGGATTCAACCCCGAAATTGTCGAACAAATTAGGGATATATAAAACGTAATGAGCCAGATGTAAGATGTGAAAGACGTGTAGGGGCGGTCTTTGACCGCCTCAGGTTTAAACAGATTATAAAAATCAGCAGCATTAATAGTGAGAGAAGGGAACATCAGTAGTACCCGTAGGGTGCGAAAGTCATAAAAAATCAGCGTCAAACCCAGTAGGCGCAGCCTACCCTGTAACTACTAAGAAAGGACTGATTACCATGAACATAAAAAGGCCGAAAACCTTTACTTACATACTAACCGTAACCTTAACCATGATACTTATCCTTAGCTCTACCTTTACCGCCTTAGCCCAAACGGGTAAAATTACCGGCAGCGTAGTTAATATCAGATCAGGTCCCAGTACTACTAACGAAGTATCCGGTACCTTATACCAAGATACCGAAGTGAACATCCTGGATAAACAAAATGATTGGTACAAAATCAGCTTTGGCAAAGTGACCGGCTGGGTATCGGCGTCCTTTATAGACGTAAAAGCTGAAAAAATGGTTAAGGTTTCGGGAGCTACCGTTAACCTTAGAGCTAATGCTTCAACCTCTGCGGCTATTGTAACTAAACTAAGTCAAGGGACGCTACTTACCTTACTAGATATAGAAGGTGATTGGTACAAAGTAAAGACTTCCAGTGGTACAGTGGGCTATATTGCTGCTTACCTGACTGAAGCGGCAACCGGGGAAACGAATAACCAATCTCAAGTATTAATTCCGCCTACTGATACGTCAACATCATCTGTTATCCAAATACCTACTAATGCTGTTAATAGCGATAATATAGCTGTTTATCTGGATAACAAGCCCTTAAGCTTTGAAGTGGCTCCTGTTATAGAAAATGATCGTACCCTGGTACCGCTACGGGCTATATTTGAAGCTATGGGTGCCAGTGTAGAATGGAATGATGCTACTAAAACGGTGATTGCCACCAAAGGCAATACTTCCATAGTGTTAACTATAGGGTCAACCCAACCTACCGTAAATGGGAGCGTATGGCCTTTAGATGTACCGGCTAAAATTGTAAAAGATAGAACCATGGCCCCATTACGTTTCGTTGGTGAAGCCTTCGGGGGCCAGGTAGAGTGGAACGGTGCTACCCGTACTATAAGTATGACTTCACCAGTTAACAACAATATTATTGATAATGGGAAAAAACCCAGCTCCGTAATAATAGCTAATACGGTTAACTTACGGACTGGTCCTGATACTACTTATTCGAGCATAGATCAAGCCCAACCTGGAGAAAAACTGGCTGTTCTGGATCAAAAAAATGGCTGGTATCAAGTAAGCCGGGGGGGAGTACCTTCTTGGGTAGCTAGCTGGGTAGTAGATGTGGCTTGGGAAGAAAATGAACCTATCCCTGAACCGGAACCGGAGCCTGAACCGGAAATACCTCCGGCACCGAAACCGGAGGAGATAGGGAAAGATGTAATAAAGCTATCTTATACCAGAGATGGTGCGGGGATAACTCTTAATATGACTTCCGGCTCCACCTTAAAACCGGAAATAAAGAAGACCTCCAGCGGCCTGACTTATACATATAAAGATATGAAGATTGAAGGCTTAAATTTGATAAAACAAGACGTACCTTCTTTTAACGACCCGGTAAAAATGCGCGGAATTAATAGCGATGGTGATGCAGTGATATCGGTAGAAATTCCGTCAGGGATAGAGTATAAAACCGAAATCTTAGATGCAGGTAAAACCGAAGCGGTTATAATACCTAACTTTATAATGAATGTGGAAAGAAAAGCTTTCGGTACTACCGGGGAAAGACTAGTAGTAACTACTATGACCCCGGCGGAGTACACGAAAACCCAGCAAGGCGATAAAATATTGCTGGAACTTAAAGGCATGGTTCTCGGTAAATCCCGAACTGAATATAGTTTTAACAGTAATATGTTAAAAAGTACTACCTTAAAAGAAGTAAGCGGAGCTAACCCGGGAGTACTTATGACTATTGATACTAATGACCTGGGACAATCTAGTGCCGGCTTGGCCTCGGACGGTTCTTTGAATATTATGCTAAGGGGTAAAAGTGAAGTTAAACCGGTGAGAGAAAACTTAATCGTAATAGACCCCGGTCATGGCGGCAGTGATACTGGAGCCCGGGGAACTACGATAAATGAAAAAGAAGTTACTTTGGATATAGCCTTACAAGTAGGCAATTTACTTAAGAAAAAAGGCTATGATGTAGAATACACTCGTACTGGTGACACTTATGTAGGCTTAGAAGAACGGGCAAAAATCGCTAATAATCTAAATGCGGCCGTATTTGTCTCGATACATAATAACTCCTTTACTACTAACGACAAAATGGGCATAGAAACTTACTTCTACGCTCCAGTTGATAACCCCGACCTCTTCTTGCAAAAAGAAGAACGGGAAAAACTAGCTCGTTATGTGCAAAACCAGTTACTAAGTAATTTAAGAAGGATAGACAGAGGAGTAAAACAGGCTAACTTCTCCGTACTCAGAAATACCCAGATGCCTTCGATACTAGCAGAAATAATGTTTATAAATAACCCCACTGAAGAACAACTGCTAAAACAAGCTAATATCCGTACCCTGGCCGCTGAGGCTATAGCGGAGGGAGTAGATCAGTACATGCGGGGACGCTAGGGACTGCGAAAAGTGAAATGTAAAATGTAGGGGCGGCCTTGGGCCGCCTAACTTTTAAACACATATAAACACCAACCCAACCTGCATACTGAATTCCCTAAAATTGTCCTCTTCTACCCATAATTACTCCGCAATATTTGCAGGAATTACTCGATTAAACTAGAAGTATATTAATTTGTGGATATGAATAAAAAAATAAGAGGTGGACTAATGAACCTAGATAATAATCAACCTAATTATCAAAATGGATATGACTACGAAGAAATAGATCTGCGCGATATATTTAAGACCCTAAATAAATGGAAGACTACCATAATCAGTGTAACCTTGATCGCTATGTTATTAAGTGGGATAATCAGCTTCTTTTTCCTGACTCCGGTCTATGAAGCTAAAACAGATTTAATGCAGACCTCCAGCCAGGCTCTAAATAGTGTAAGCAGATCACCCAGTTATGTTATTAAAGATGAAGAAGATTATCGTAAAGTTGAAGAAAGTGCTTTAAATATAAAGACACCTACTATAGACCTTACCAGCTATAATGAACTAGCATATAGTACCATTATCCTAAAAAGGACTATAGAAAAATTGGGCCTTGAGATAAGACCTCGAGAGCTAAGAAAAATGATAGCTGCCGAACAACCTAAGGACCGTAAGAATGTCAGTATTTCTGTAACGAATGAAGACCCGGTATTAGCTGCTGATATTGCCAACACTTTGGCTGACGAATTAATTATTTATATTAATGACATGGAACAGACTAACTTTGCTAAAGTAACCCAAACCTTAGAGTCACAAATAGAAAGTGCCCAAAAAGACTTAGATCAGGCCGTTGATAACCTTAAAATCTACCGGGCGGCTAACCTGGGCAATAACGCACAAGTTGACTTAATTAAACAAGAATTAGAGGAAAAGAAACTGCAAAACGAAATTAACCGCCGGGAAGACTTAGTTGATCTCTTAAATACCAAAATGATTGAGCTGCAAATAACTCAGGCTTTTATGGAAACCGAGGACAACATAATAG
>JAEWZB010000033.1 GCA_023395515.1 Bacillota bacterium | reverse complement strand
CGTATAGTTGGTCTCAGTCAAGGCAGGAAAAAAAGGTGAGTGTGAAGGTTTTGCCAATGGCTGGGTCCACTATATGCAGTAGACTCATTTTCCTATTTTATATTGCTTTTAGGCCTTTTACAAGAGGGAGGACAGCAAGTCATCTTAATCATGTGTATGTAGGGGGGAGGGTAAGAATCGCAAGTCATATTAATTATCTGGGGGGAAAAAGGTGATGTACCAAAATCTTATTATAGAGAAAGAAAATCGGATGGCCATACTTTACATTAATAGGCCCGCGGCCCTTAATGCTCTTAATAAGGATACCCTGCTGGAGATAATCCAAGCAACTAATGAAATTGAAGAAGATAAAGATGTTAATGTTTTGATAATTACAGGAAGTGGGGACAAAGCTTTTGTGGCTGGAGCAGACATAGCCTATATGAAAAACCTGTCTGCTATCGAGGCTAGGAAATTTGGAGCTTTGGGGCAAAAGGCCTTTTTAGGCATTGAAAATATGTCTAAACCGGTAATTGCTGCTGTTAATGGCTTTGCTCTCGGCGGAGGATGTGAATTAGCCATGTGCTGTGATTTTCGTATTGCCTCTACTAAGGCTAAATTCGGGCAACCGGAAGTGGGTCTGGGCATTACTCCCGGTTTCGGAGGAACCCAGCAGCTTACCCGGCTTATTGGACCGGGAATGGCTAAACAATTGCTTTATACCACAGATATTATTGACGCTACAGAAGCACTGCGGATTGGATTAGTCAATGATGTCACTTTGCCGGAAGACTTAATAGCTACGGCTAAGAATATAGCCCAGAGAATAATTAAAAACGGACAGGTTGCTATTCGTCTATGTAAATCCGCAGCTAATGAAGGCTTACAAACTGATATTGATCGTGGTATGGCCATTGAGGCTCATGCCTTTGGGCTATGTTTTGCTACAGCAGATCAAAAAGAAGGAATGACAGCTTTCTTAGAAAAGCGTAAGGCTGAATTTACCGGGACTTAATAAACTTAATTACAGAAGTGATTTAGTTACGAGGGGGTTAAGTAATTGGATATTAAAAAAGTGGGAGTAATGGGTGCAGGAACTATGGGGGCAGGAATTGCTCAGGTATGTGTGGAGGCGGGATTTGAGGTAATATTAGTTGATATTGATGAGGGGTTTGTAAATCGGGGGTTAAACAACATATTCAAGAATTGGGATAAAGCCCAATCAAAGGACAAAATTACTGGAGAACAGGCAGAGAATTTTAAAAAAGCTATTACCAGCAGTACGGATAATAAAATTTTGGCGGAATGTGAGCTTGTAATTGAGGCGGTTATAGAAAATATCAAAATTAAGCAGGAGCTTTTTAAAGAATTGGACAAAATATGCCCGGCCTCGACTATTTTGGCCAGTAATACCTCGGCTTTAAGTATAACTGAAATAGGAACTGCTACTAACCGGAAAGAGAAGGTAATAGGAGTGCATTTCTTTAATCCGGTACCGGCCATGAAACTGGTTGAAATTATACCTGGTGCTGAAACTTCGCCAGAAACTACCCAAAAGCTTATGGTTTTTTGCCATGCCATTGGTAAAGAACCCGTTCCGGTTAAGGAATCTCCGGGTTTCATAGTTAACCGTATTCTTATACCTTACATTAATGAAGCTGCTACTATCTATCATGAAGGTGTAGCTACAGCAGAACAGATTGATAAAGCTATGAAATTAGGAGCCAATATGCCCATGGGTCCGTTAGCATTAGCTGATTTGGTGGGAATTGATGTGTGCTTAATGATAATGGAATACTTCTGGAATGAATTAGGTGATTCCAAATATCGTCCGGCTTTAGCTTTCAAGCAAAAGGTGCGGGCAGGCCATTTAGGCAAAAAGACCGGAAAAGGTTTCTTCGATTATAAATAAGGATTAATTTGAATTTCATATTGTGGGAGGGAATAGCAATGGCAAGAGAAGTGGTTTTAGTTGGTGCATGCCGTACACCAGTTGGTACTTTGGGGGGAACGTTAAAGGACATTCCGTCGGTGGAACTAGGCAAAGTAGCTATGGAAGAGGCCCTTAAAAGAGCAGGCCTTAAAGGAGAACAGCTGGATGAAGTGATTTTTGGCTGTGTCTTACAAGCCGGTCAGGGGCAAAATGTTACCCGGCAAGCTATGATAAAGGCCGGAATTCCCCAGGAAGTAACGGCTTTTACCATTAATAAAGTATGTGGCTCGGGCTTGAGAGCTGTAAGTCTGGCGGCTCAGATTATTAAAGCTGGCGATGCTGACATTATCCTGGCTGGTGGTATGGAAAATATGAGTGCAGCACCATTTGCTTTAGACAAAGCTCGTTACGGGTACCGTATGAATAACGGCAGTATAATCGACTTGATGATTAAAGATGGATTGTGGGAAGCGTTTAATGATTATCATATGGGCATTACGGCGGAAAATATCAATGAAGCGTATGGTATTACCAGAGAAGAACAGGATGAATTTGGATTCAGAAGTCAGGAAAGAGCCTTTCAAGCTATAGAAGCAGGAAAATTTAAAGATGAGATTGTTCCGGTAGTCATTAAAAATAAAAAAGGTGACATCGTCTTTGATACTGACGAGCATCCTCGCAGAACTACGGTGGAGAAAATGGCACAATTAAAGCCGGCTTTCAAAAAAGATGGAAGTGTAACGGCGGGTAATGCTTCAGGAATTAATGATAGTGCTGCTGCCATAATCGTAATGTCTAAGGAAAAGGCAGATGAACTAGGCATTAAGCCTATGGCTAAAGTTGTAAGCTATGCCTCGGGTGGGGTTGATCCTAAAGTTATGGGATTAGGCCCGGTTCCGGCTAGTCGGAAGGCTTTGGAAAAAGCCGGGCTGACCATTGATGATATTGACTTAGTTGAGGCTAATGAAGCATTTGCTGCTCAGTCTATAGCGGTAGGACGAGATTTAGGATGGGCAGATAAGATGGAAAAAGTTAATGTCAATGGTGGTGCTATAGCTATTGGGCATCCTATTGGTGCTTCCGGCACTCGGATTTTAGTTACCTTGTTGTACGAAATGCAAAAACGCGGTTCGAAATATGGCCTGGCTACCCTGTGTATCGGTGGTGGCATGGGAACCGCATTAATTGTGGAAGGCTGCAACTAAAATTTAAAATTTTCGGGAGGGGAATTTTATAATGAATTTTGGACTTAATGAAGAACAAAGAATGTTTAAGCGCACTTTTGCTAACTTTTCAGATGCAATTGTAGCACCGGGAGCTAAAGAAAGGGATGAAAAAGAAGAATTCGACTTAGACTGCTGGAAGGAAATGGCCGAATTGGGTCTGGCCGGTTTAATCGTACCGGAAGAATACGGGGGAACTAATGCCGGTGCTCTAGTTTATGCTATGGCAGTAGAGGAAATATCCCGAAACTGTGCTTCCATGGGAGTTACCCTTTCAGCTCATACCTCTTTATGTACTTGGCCTATATTACACTTAGCCAATGAAGAACAAAAGCAAAGATGGCTGCCTAGACTGGCCTCGGGAGAAAGTTTGGGAGCCTTAGGCCTAACTGAACCTAATGCCGGATCTGATGTGGGAGCTACGGCTATGACTGCAGTCAAGGATGGTAATGACTTTATTCTTAACGGAACTAAGATATTTATAACTAATGGTTATTACGCCGATATTTATGTAATCTTAGTCAGGACTGGTGATAAAGATCAAAAACATGGCAATAGCAGTTATTTTGTAGTGGAAAAAGGTACCCCTGGATTTACTTTTGGTAAAAAGGAAGAAAAATTAGGGATTCGTTCTTCCGCAACTTATGAATTAGTATTTGAAAATTGCCGGGTTCCATCCGAAAACCTGATTGGTAATGTGGGTGATGGCTTTAAACAAACTATGCATGTTTTGAATGGCGGCCGGGTGGGAATTGCTTCCCAAGCTTTAGGTATTGCTGAAGGTGCATTTCGCCATGCTTTAACTTTTGCTTTAGAACGTCATCAATTTGGCAAACCTATTTTTGCCAACCAAGCTATTTCATTTAAATTGGCCAATATGGCTATGAAAATTCAAGCTGCCCGTAACTTAGTTTACGAAGTAGCATGGAGAGAAGATGCCGGGCTATCTTATCAAATGCAAGGGGCTTTTGCCAAATGTTTTGCTGGTGATGTGGCTATGGAAGTAACTACAGAAGCTGTACAAGTTTTAGGTGGATATGGCTATAGTAGGGAATATCCCGTAGAGAGAATGATGCGTGATGCCAAAATTACGCAAATATATGAAGGAACTAATGAAATACAAAGATTGACTATTGCTAATTGTCTTAAACGGGGCGAAACCTCTAATTACGAATACTAAAATACATTTAGTTAAAGGTGATGATGTAAAGCTTTTTTCTGAAGATGGGAGGAGTTATGAAGAATGTATCAACATTGGCTGGAAGAATATAAAAAGAAACTAGTCTCTGCTGATGAAGCCGTGGAGGTAGTTAAATCCGGGGATTGGATAGAACATGCCTTTGGTATAAATGGTGCTAACGAATTAGATGCTGCTTTAGCTAAAAGGAAAGATGAGTTATTTAATGTCAATATCAGGTGTGATATTGGAGTTTGGCCTCATTATACCTTAGAGGCTGATCCCAGTGGTGAGCATTTCTATTGGAATGCTTGGCATTTTGGCGGTCTGGACCGCAAATACTATAACCAGAAATTACTCTCTTATATACCTATGAAATTTCATGAATGCCCCACTATGACCAGAAATAACTGTGTAGCGGCTAATGTTTTTATGGCCACCGTTGCTCCTATGGATAAACACGGATATTTTAGCTTCGGAAGCGGATGTCCGTCAGCTTGGGCAGCCATAGAAAAAGCTGATTATATATTATTAGAGGTTAATAATAAAATGCCCCGGGTATTAGGCGGCAATCAGGAAGCAATTCACATTAGCCAGGTAGATTATGTGGTGGAATCTGATAATATGGATTTGCCCAGCCTTCCTGAAGCCCAGCCTAGTGAAAGTGAAAAGAAAATTGCCGAACATATTATTAACCGTCTTTATAATGGTTGCTGCCTGCAACTGGGAATCGGCGGAATCCCTAATGCTATGGGCAATATGATTGCTGAATCTGATTTGAAAGATTTAGGGGTTCATACCGAAATGTATGTGGATGCTTATCTTAAATTAACTGAGGCCGGAAAAATTTCCGGTGCGCGTAAAAGCAGGGACAAATACAAACAGGTATTTTCTTTCGCTATGGGCAGCCGTAAGTTATATGATTTTATTGATGATAATCCCGGAGTGGTAGCTTATTCGGTTGACTACACCAATAGCCCGGTGATTATTGCCAGTATTGATGATTTTGTATCCATAAATGCCTGTATAGAGGTAGATCTTTTCGGTCAAGTCTGTTCCGAAAGTGTAGGAACCAGACATGTAAGCGGAACCGGCGGGCAGCTTGATTTTGTGGAGGGGGCCTATAAATCTAAAAATGGACAAAGCTTTGTTTGTATGACCTCAACCTATGAAGGCAAAAATGGAACAGAATCCCGAATTAAACCGACTTTGACCCTGGGTGCCATTGTAACAACACCCCGTACTGCTGCTCACATGATTGTCACTGAATATGGAATAGCTAATTTGAAAGGGAAAAGCACTTGGGAAAGAGCGCAAGCCTTAATAGATATAGCCCATCCCGACTTTAGGGATGAGCTGATAAAAGCAGCGGATAACATGAAGATTTGGAGAAGGAGTAATCGAATTCTTGCTCTATAATCGATATAATTTGGATACTGCAAATATCAAGCCATGAATTTTCCCTAAATTACCACTCTATTAGGGGCTGTTCCCAGAAGGACAGCCCCTGTTTAATGGTAAAGTATAGTGAAAAAGCAGATTAAGCTTTATTTAATCCATATTTACCGGCTTTACGGACTACACTGGACTGGCTGATCCCTAAAACATGGGCTACGTCATAAGTAGTCTTATAACGGCTAAAAGCTACTTCCAGTAAATGGCGTTCAGTTTTTTCCAGAGCCGCATTTAAATTAGGCAGGTCAAATTCTGTATCAAACGGTTCTTCGATAGGCATTAACCAGGAAGATAAATCATCAACTTCTATAACTGGAGATGTGGTAGTTACTACCAGTCTTTCAATAAGGTTTTCTAATTCGCGTACATTGCCGGGCCAATTATATTTGACTAAACGCTTGATCAGTTCTGGAGATATTTGTTTATTAAAATTATACTTTCTATTATATAGGTTAAGAAAATGCCGGCATAAAACCGGTATATCCTCGCGTCTTTCCCGTAAAGGAGGAACAACTACGGGAACCACATTTAACCGGTAAAATAAATCTTTGCGGAATTGCTTGCTAAAGACCATTTTTTTCAGGTCACGGTTAGTTCCGGCTATAAATCTGGCATTAATAGCAATTTCCTTGGTACCCCCAATACGCATAATAGTTCTTTCTTGCAGAACCCTTAAAAGCTTAACTTGTAAATCGGCCGGCAATTCTCCTATCTCATCTAAAAAAACTGTTCCATTGTTAGCTAATTCCAGCAATCCAGCTTTTCCAGTTTTGCTGGCTCCGGAAAAGGCCCCCGGGTCATAGCCGAAAAGTTCTGATTCTAAAAGATTATGGGGAATAGCGCCACAGTTAATTTTAATAAAGGGGTTATCCTTGCAGGGACTGAATTTATGTAAAATTTCGGCGGCTATTTCTTTGCCTACCCCAGATTCCCCCTGAATTAATACGGTGGAGTCAACGGCTGCCACATGGGTTAACAACTTCATTAATTCCTGCATTTTCGGAGAATGAAAAACATAATCTTTGGAAGCAGTAAGTTTTAAAGAATGTAGTTCGGTTTGATATACACGACTTAAACCTTCTAATTTTTCCACTTTTTCTTGCAGATGGTTAAGATCGGAGAGATCACGCACATTAGTAACTACCATAACTATTTCTTTTTCTTTATTAAAAATAGGAGTACTGGTGACCAGAGCTTTTCTGCCATTTCTGGACTGGAGGGGAATAGTTACACAAGTTTTTTTCTCCAATGCTAATAAAGTACCGGAACGCGAAAAATATCCTTCTTTAACTAAATCGGCCATATTACGTCCCACACATTCCTGGGCAGTAACCCCGGTAATCCTTTCAAAAGCAGCATTGATTCGCTAAGTATTTCCTTTGCCATCCGTTATATACCGGCCATCGTAAGAATAGTCAATAATAG
>JAEWZB010000113.1 GCA_023395515.1 Bacillota bacterium | reverse complement strand
GCTAACTTGCTGAACCAAGCTTTAAACCAAGCCTTGCAGCAGGCACAGCAACAAGCCCTTAATAATCCTCCCCCTGCTTCCAGCAGCAGTGAAGGAAACAGTAGTAATGAACCTACCACCCCGGCTTCTGAACCGTTAAACGCTAATTTTATAGATATTAACCATATTAATGTAGCTGAGGAATCGCAAGATATTATTTGGGTGATTGCCGTAGGTGGTTTACAAGTTGGGGACATAGTAAAAGTCTATAAAAATTCAACTGACACAACTGGCTTATTTACTTCTACCCTAGTGCCTAACGGTGATGACAGATTAATCTTTTCGATTGCTGAGCTGGAAACTAAGGAAGGTAGCTTGTGGCTAACCAGAACTAGTACAAATAAACAAGAAAGCAACAGAACTGTATTACCTTTTAAAGTTTTTGCTGAACAAGCTCCAGAATTAAATCCTCTCCATATGGAGATAAGTAATAACCTGGCAGCTAATGATGAGGTTATTGTAGGAAATCTTGACCCCAATGACAGGATTATTGTTATAGTTTATATAGAAGAAGAAGTTTACTATTATTTATCCAATCTTGCCGGTGAAGATGGAACTGCGGTTATTTCCGGTTTAAATCTCTTGGAAAGTGGTGGCTATATCGGTATTAGCCGCAGTCGTCCGGGAACTTATTTAAGTCAAATAGTTCAAAAGGATTATATGCCAGAAGAAGGTGAAAATGTTCTAACCGGTATACCAGATAGGATAATTTTGTTAGGGCAGAACCCTACTTCGTTTAAGTTGGAAGGCTTCATAGAACCTCCCTTAATTGATAATAGCTCAGACAAGTTTAACGTATATTGGGATACAAGCTTGTCTGAAATTATAATATCTATGAACGATTATGGTCAAGGCAGCTTTATCCTCCAAGTTGCCAACCAGAATAACGAGGTATTAAATAAAGAAATAGATGTATACGTACTGTACCAAATACAACTTAAAGATGAATATTCACAAGTGTTGCTGATAGAAGAAGATTACACTTCTTTAAATCTAAGGATATCTAGTTTTTATGAAGAGCTTCCGGAGAAAATCGAACTAATAGACTATTCCTCCTTTAACGATTTTTCTACTTATATAACTGATCTAACTTTAGTTGATGAAACTGTTACCTTTAAACTTGAATCGGACCTTGCAGCAGGTCATTACCTACTAATGATTTATAACCAGGGTCAACCAGTTGCCGGAGCACCATTTTATGTAATTGGTGAATCAGCAGCTCAAATTTACTACCCTGAAAATGATACTAAAATTAAAGAGCTGCAAGAAATCAAGTTTAGTTCTTCTGCAGAGCTTGCCGATGATAAGGCTAAAGTAGCAATCATAGGTAATTCTGATGGTTCTTATGGATTCTTGCAACAATATGAGCAGGAGTGGTCTTTTTCGTCAGAGGAGTATTGGATAGATTTACAGTGCACTAAGACAGCTGAAGATGAATGGAGTATAGAATTCGATTTACCTATGGATAGGTTCTATACGGATCACGAATATATTATTTTGCTCAAGGTTAATACTGATGTGGGCGTAGTTCTAAGTGCCTCAAGGTTTATTTATGATAACGAAGCACCGGAATTAGCTCCAGCTCATCCATTTGCCCCTTTTGCTGGTGAAACTGATGTGCTTTCTAGCATAACTTTAGAAATGTACTTTATTGAACAAGTAGAAAAAGTAGCGGGTAAGTATATTAAAATATGGGAGGATAATGAATCAGTCAGTGAGCCGTTTGCTGTAATAGATGCGGAAAATGTTGTTATCGAGGATAACTTTGGGCAAGACTCAACGGTAACTTTTACTCTGCCCCAGGCATTAGAATCTCAAAAAGCTTACTACATTGAAGTAGACCCGGGAGCTTTCATAGATAAAGCCGGTAACGAATACGAGGGTATCAGCGGAAAAGATATTTGGTATTTCACTAGCATAGGTTATTAGAACAAAATAAAGGAGTATAGGTAGAACGGAGATATCTCTCCATCCCACCCGTCTTACACACCCCCACCTATAAAGACCTTATAGGTGGGGCATTTTTTCTTCCTTTATCAGTGTTAATCAGTGTTTAATTTTTCCCCCGCCTTACGCCTCATACCTCACTTCCCGCCAGAATAGATGTCGGCAATAATCGTCCCACTTGGGTTCTTATGTCAAAACATCTTTACATTTTTATAAAGGGGAAAAAGAAATATGGTGGTTAAATGAAGAATCGGATTAGAGAACTTAGGAAATCTGCCAACTTATCTCAAGAAGAAATAGCTAAACTTTGTAATGTCTCCAGACAAACCATAAACGCCATCGAGAACAATAAATATGACCCTTCTTTACAACTAGCTTTTAAAATAGCTTCGGTTTTACATACTACAGTAGACGCACTTTTTATAAATGATTTACTGGAAAATAATTAAAACAAGTCTTCACACTTCACGTTTCGCTTTTCCAGAATTTATGTGGTAAAATCCTTTTTATTGTGTATAATAATAAACAAGAGGCTCCTTAAGCTGCTAACTTAAGAAACCTCTCTAACCAGCGGGTAGTTTACTTCAACTCCTGGTGTGAATTTTATAGTATACTAACTTCAAAGCTAATACATTATGTATTAGCTATTTTCTTTGATTGAGCTGGTGGACAAATGTCGCTACAGCTAGAAGCAAGAACAATAATGTGCTGACTTCTATAAAGCTCATGTCATCCCCCCTCTCCCGGTATCTACACCATGGAGCTGGAGGCCTCCCCTATCTGGCTGTTTTTATTTTAGCATATATTTACTATCTTCCCATTACTTATTATATTAAAGCTCCCACGAGGTAGATCAGGGTCTTATTTTTTCGCCTTACCCCTTACACCTCGCTCCTCACATCGGCTTTTCCCAGCTTCTGGGCGGCCCAAGGCCGCCCCTACTCATTACACCTAACACCTTACTTATCCCTCACGCTCCAGCTTTCTCTCTACGCTTTTCACCCCGAAATATCCTCCAACTGCGCTCACTATCATCAAACTTCCGGCTAGGGCAAAACAGTTGGCTACTCCTATTAATTCCGCTATAGGGCCGGTAGCCAGGAGGCCTAAGGGCATAGCTAAAGACATAATACTTAAGAGCAGGGAGAAAACCCGGCCTAAAGATTCGGGGGGCACAACGGTCTGCACATAAGCCATAAACGGTATGCTGAAGAAGTTTCCGGTCACTCCCATTAACCCCGACAACAAGGCAAATACCATAAAAGCCGAAGGCGGCAATATTCCCGCTATGGCAATCATAAGTCCCAGAGCTGCCAAAGACAGGTTTATCATTAAAAACTTATCTTTTAAGCCCCCCCATATACCCATAATCAGTCCCGCTATGAGCATTCCTCCGGCGAATAAAAATTCTACCAGGCTGGCATGCCAGCCTGTACCGTTAAAGTGCCCGTTAACCATTAAAGGAAACAAGGCACTGATAGGCATATAAAGCAAAGTAGATAATATAACCGGAATACATATAGCTTTAAGCAGCTTATTTTCATTTATTTCTATTAGACCATCCAGCATTTCCCTTAAAATGTGCTGCCGAGCAGCCCGGTCTACTTTAGGATCAGGAATTTGTACTAAAGCTAAAGCCGTAACAGCTATTATCGCACCAAAAATATCAACTAATATAACTACCGGAAGGGAAAAAACGGTCATGAGGAAAATCCCTAAAACCGGCCCCAGCATCAGGGAGCCGGATTGAATGAAACCGCTCCATCCTCCGACCTTAACTAACTCACTTTCGGGAACGAACATGGGCATAGCCGCCTGCATAGCCGGATTGTGCAAAGCAGCTCCCACTCCTCTTAAAAAAAGTACTGCATAAATAAGCCACATAGGCGGAGTTCCCATTAAAAAAGCTATGCCTAAAACTGCGGTAACGGAAGCAATAAATAAATCGGCTCCCATCATTACCTTTTTACGGCTTAACCTGTCAATCCATACCCCAGCAAAGGGCCCAATGATAGCCTGGGGTAAAAACGCCACCATAGCTGCCATAGCTAAGACCATAGCCGAACCGGTCTGTACAGTAAGCCACCAAATAATAGCAAAGCCTACTGCCGCACTTCCCAATATAGAAAATGCCTGACCTGACCATATTATCCAAAAAGTACGCTTCCATTTATTTTCTTGATTTATTTCTGGTTGTGGTTGATTTATGGTAGTCATATTTCTTCCTCCGTTTACTAGTAAATATACTAAACTATTGCCTAGGCTATAAGTAACGAAATAAGATTGACTGCATATCTATGACCTATTTTTCTTTGCGCACCAACAAAAATTCGGCAATACAAAAAGGGAGGTAATTGGCCTCCCTTTCCATACATAAATAATTAGGTATATCGTTTATCTATAAATGGACAGACTAATCCCGTTTACCCTAGCACCAGGCAGGGTCTTTTTGCTATTAAGTTAGAAGCAAAAAGCGTTACAGCGGATTCTAATGCTGGCCATTTATTAATTCCTCCTTAGGTTTAATCTTGGTTATTATACATAATCATCAGGATGTTAGTCAAGATTTGGCCTGATACATTAATTCCCTTTCCGGGCTTAATTATGAACCTGGCCTGACCGCAGTTTATTACGGTATTGGATAAGTTCCAGGTATTCCTGATCCAGAGCTATATAAGCGGGATGGTCTGTTTTATACTGGCTTAACTCTCCTAATACCCGGGCCATTTTAGTTTCCAATAATAATAGTTCCTCTTCCAGATTCGCTTTTGGAGCTGGCGGGCTTAATTTACCGGCCTTTGGTTGGCTTAAATACTCTTCTATATTTCCCTCGGTCCGCTTAATCTGCTGTCCGTCAAATATCAACATATGGTCACAAAGGTTTTTTAAAAAGTAACGGTCATGGGAAATAAGCATAATAGTACCCGGAAACTGCCTCAAGCTTTCCTCTAAAGCTTCCCGGCTGTATAAATCCAGATGATTAGTCGGCTCATCCAATAGGAGTAAATCATATTTTCCCTGAATAGCTAATCCCATGGCCATTTTCATACGCTCTCCCCGGCTAAGTTCTCCCATAGCTGTATTAAGCCGGTCAAAAGGAATTCCCAGCCCAACCATAAGCTGAAAAGTATGTTTTTGTTCAGCAAGAGGCCAGCTTTTCACTAATTCTTGCAAGGTTTCCCTTTCCCCATACGGCAATTCCTGGCTCACATAGGCAATTCGGGCCGTAGGGCTTATAAATATTTCTCCCCTATCAATACTCTCCTGCCCTAAAATCGCCTTAATAAGAGTAGTTTTCCCACAGCCGTTAGGCCCTAATATTCCCACCTTTTCTCCCCGGTTTATATAAAATGAACTATCCTTGAATAACTGCAGATTCCCATATGCTTTACTTATACCATCGGCTTCCAACAGGCGGCGCCCCCGTTTATCCCCGGCCTGCCAATTAAAATTCACCTGCATTTCCGCTTCAGGACGTTTGGGCTCCTCTTTACGCATCTTTTCCAAGCGTTTAATTTGTGATTTTACCGCCTGGTCACGTTTTTTAACCTTTTTACGGAAATATTCTTTACCACCGATCCCTTCTCCCTTTTGCCGGGATTCGCGGTGCCCTTTTTCCGACCAGGTCTTTAGCTGGGTAATAGCATCTTCAATAGCCTTTTGTTCTTTTTGCTGGGCAGCATAGGCATGTTCCTGGCTGCTCCGTTCCTTTTGCTTAGTTTCCCGATACCAGGAATAGTTACCCGGATAAATGCGCATAGTTCCATTTTCAATTTCAGCTATTTGAGATACGGTTTGGTCTAGGAAATAGCGGTCATGGGAAATTATTACTGCGGCACCTTTAAAAGCGGCTAACTCTGCTATTAGGTATTTTATACCTTCATAATCCAAATGATTAGTAGGTTCATCTAAAATAACTAAGTCAGGCTGGCTGGCCCAGACTCGTGCTAAGGCCAGCTTAGTCTTTTCCCCCCCGCTTAGATTTTTTAGCCGCCCTCCAGACCAATCCTGAACCCTCTTTATGCCCAGATGACTGGCTAAACGCCCAAATTCACTAGCCATTTCCGCACTATTTAAGGTATTAAGATAAAGCTCCGGTTCATATTCCACCTGCTTTAAGTAACCAATATTTATCGGGGTACGGGTAGTAATTGTACTACCTTCATCATAATCAAGGTAACCGGTCAAAATATTGGCTAAAGTACTCTTACCAGCTCCATTACGGCCGACTAATCCTATTCTATCCCCTCGGCATATATCTAGATCCGCTCCGTCTAAAACTACTGTATCTCCAAAACTTTTCTTTAGCTTGCGGCAGCTTATAAGCATTACAACACCTCCTGAGAATGCAAAAAAGCTGTAAGCAACACTCGTCACTTACAGCTTTTAAAAGCTATATTAATACCCAATTCATTAGAAAACTAAAAACCAGTTTTCCAATATTAATTATTTATTAGAGAAATAGTAACAAGCATTCTGGACATAACAGGACTGCGCGGAAAATAATAGTCTCCCTAAGACCTGTCTAAATTTTAATTTAAGCCAGAATTTGCTTGCGCATCGCCTTTCTCCAATCTCTTTTATTACGAATTTATATTAACATAAATATTAACCTCCAGCAAGTGTCGGTCAAATATCACCTGCTCACCAGGGTTATAATATTAATAAAAATAATAATTCATATAAATTTAAAGCTTATTACTATGGCTCTTTTAAAGGGATAAACCTATTTTTGTCGAATATTTATAATAATATAACAATTTGCATGGGGACATATTTGAGGAGTTTGGTTATGAGAAATAAAGACAAGCAGTCATTGCTTTCTCTGTGGGATAGCCAACAGAGGGGCTTAGTTGATACCTGGATTGAAATGCCTGATTTCATTATCGAATCCTGGAATAGAAGTAAAAAGTATGGAGTTGACCCTTTAAAGATTTGTAATAACGAAATACTGGCCGAGGAAAAACTTAATAAACGTATTTCAGATAATAGAGGCATGCTGGAAGTAGCTATTCCATTCATGGAAGATTTGGCCTATATTACTAAAGGCTCGGGGTTTTGTCTTACATTTGCAGATAATGAGGGTTATATCTTAAAACGTATTGGCAACCAGGCAGAACTGGATTTCACTCAATACGGAAACTTCATCGAAGGTACCAACTGGTCAGAGCAGGTCATGGGAACTAATGCCGTAGCCTTAGCAATTATTCATGATAAACCTATACAGGTTTATGGATATGAGCATTATTGCAGATGTGCTTGTTTATCAACTTGTTCTGCTGCTCCGATACATAATCCGGCTGGGGATATTATCGGAGTTCTTGATTTAACCGGCTCTTTTAAACTGGTTAATGCCCATACCCTAGGAATGGTAGAAGCATCAGCCAAAGCCATTGAAAGAACTATGGAATTAAATAGAATCTATGAAATATCTAAAAAATCCGACCTGCAAAAAGAGGCTATTATTGAATCTATTATGGAAGGATTAATAGCTATCGATGCCAATGGGATAATAACCCATATAAACAAACATGCCCGGGATTTTCTGGATGTTGCGGAAGCAGACTATATCGGCTGCAATATCAAAGATTTAGTAAATAAAGACAATGAATATTTCTTCGACCTAATTGCTTCTGGCCGCCGCTTGTATGGGGATATAGTATCCATAAAAACTCCCCAAGACCGAAAAAGATTTATTCTTAATTTAACTCCTTTACAAGATAACACCAAAGATAAACATAGTGGGAATATAGTTGTACTATATGAGATGAAACCTATTAACAAGATGGTTAACAGAATCGTAGGGGCCAAAGCTGATATGACATTCGGCAATCTGATCGGCGGAAGCAGTAATTTTATCAGCGCTATTGAACAGGCCAAAATGGCTGCCCAAACTGATTCCAATGTAATACTTCTGGGAGAAAGCGGGGTGGGCAAGGACCTTTTTGCCCAAGCTATTCATAATGCCAGCAAAAGAAGAAAGGAAACTTTTTTAGCCATAAATTGCGCCGCATTGCCCCGCGATTTAATTAGCAGCGAATTGTTTGGTTACGATGAAGGAGCATTTACCGGGGCGCGCCGCAAAGGGAATCCGGGTAAATTTGAACTGGCCGACCAAGGCACCATATTTTTAGATGAAATCGGTGAAACACCTCCTGATTTACAGGCCACATTATTACGGGTTTTGGAAGAAAAAACAGTAACCCGCCTGGGAGGCCGGGAAGTCATCCCGGTTAATGTCAGGCTTATCAGTGCTACCAATAAGAATTTGCAGGAAGAAATTAAAAATGGCAGCTTCCGCCGCGACTTGTTTTTCAGATTAGGAGTTATCTCCATAAAAATACCGTCATTGCGGGAAAGAAAATCTGATATTCCCCCTATGGTAGACTATTTTGTGGAAAATATATCTAACCGCCTGGGAAAAACCGTTCTTAAGGTTCATCCCGAGGTACTGGAAATCTTATTAAATTATGATTGGCCGGGAAATGTCCGGGAATTGCAGAATGTAATTGAAAGAGCCATTAATTTAATGAAATTTAAGGAAGTAACCAGCGATCTTTTACCACCGGAAATTATTGAAACTCAGTTAGCCAATAATATATGGGAAGGCACACCTAGTAAAGCCAATCTGGAAGAACAAATTATTAGAAATTATCTAAGCCGTTTTTCCAACAAATCCGAAGTGGCTAAAGCATTAAAAATCTCCCGCAGCAGCCTGTACAGAAAAATGGAGAAGTACGGTATTAAAACCTAAGTCTTACTAAACAGGGAAGGCTTATAGGTTACTGTTGCTTTTACGAACAGGATTCATTTTATACAAATATGAAGGAACAATTTTCACGTGTCCTAAACAGTTTTTCCTCATCAAAGCGGAGCTCAAGTTTATTACTTTATTTCCACTAATACAAGATAAAAACGGATAATATTACTACTATCCGTTTTAGGAGAAAAACCTGTATTTATAAATCACATTGCCTCTAAAATAATTATAATTTTTATCCTGCTCAATATTTATATCTTAAAAAACAAATCAAAGGTTAGCTAATTAAACCATTAATCCTGCGCGATATCCTTCCTCAATAGCATATCTGGCATTGCGTGGTGATAGTGCATCACCAATTACAGTAATATTATTATTCCCAGTCTTTTGCATATATTGGCTTAAATCCGGGATATATTCCCTGACACCCACAGCTAATACAATTGTATCAATTGATAAAGCCACGTTTTCACCCTGATTATTTTTCAAGTGTACACCGTCATCTGTAATTTCTATAATTTCAGAATTGAGAAGGTACTCTACTCTACTCTTTTCCAATTCTTTCATAAGAAAATGTTTCACCGCAGGCTCCATATCAATGCCCATTACGTTTGTTTTTTCAGCAATTATAACAGTTTTACCTAACCGGACCAGATAATGAGCAGTCTCCAAGCCTATTAAGCCTCCTCCGATAATCAGAACCCTGCCCCCGGTACTTTTATTATTTTCTAATACTTCCTGGGCTGTAATAACTTTTTCGTTTGCAATACCTTTAACATCTGGAATTATCGGAATAGCACCCGTTGCTAAAATTATATGATCCGGTTTCTCGCTCTCCAAAATGTCTGCTGTTACAGTCTCATTCAAATGTATCTCTACTTCTAGCTTTTCAAGTTGCCTTTGCTGCCAGGCGATAAAAGAAGTTATTTCTTCTTTGTTAGGCGGAAATGCGGCTAACCTATATTGCCCCCCTAAGTAACCGGTCTTTTCGTATAGCACCACCTTATGCCCTCTCTGGGCAGCTACAATAGCGGCTTGCATTCCAGCTGGGCCTCCTCCGGCAATAACCACCTTTTTCTTTAGCGGAGCAGGAAAGATTTGCAGCTCTAATTCTTTTCCCGTCAGTGGATTTAAGGTACAAGCTCCCCGGGAATCTTTTCCCCAACAGCCTTGCATACAACCTATACAATGAATGATCTCTTCATATTGGCCAGCCTTGGCTTTATTGGGTAATTCAGGGTCTGCCAGTGAAGCTCGGCCCATTGCCACCAGGTCAGCTATACCTGCCGAAATAAGAGCTTCGGCCATTAATGGATCATTTATTCTACCGACTGTAATTACAGGTATAGAAACAGATTCTTTAATAAATTTTGCTGCATTTACGTTCCAGCCATGTCGTACAGGTGCAGGAGGAATAATATAAAAACGGCTTTGAAATGTACCTGCCGACACATGGATAGCATTTACTCCCGCCTGCTCCAACATACGTGCAATAGGCAGAGAGTCTTCGATTGAAATGCCGCCTGGCACTAATTCCTGAGCACTAATTCTAAATATAATCGGGAATTCATGTCCGGCTTTTTCTTTTATTTTGGCGATAATTTCAAGGGGAAAACGCATGCGGTTACTTAAACATCCTCCATATTTATCAGTTCTTTTGTTGGTAACCGGAGAAATAAATTGATTTATCAGATAACCATGCGCCCCATGTATCTCAACTCCATCAAACCCGGCTAATCTTGCCCGGTAAGCACAATTTCCAAACCTTTCGACTAAATCTTCTACTTCATTTATAGTAAGTTCTTTTGGTTGCTCCTGCATCACCGGACAAGAAATTGCAGATGGTGCTAAAGGCTGATGACCAGTTAATCTTGAGCTGGTTTGCCGTCCGGCATGATATATCTGAGCTATTATTTTGCCTTTAACACTGTGTACTGCATCGGTAAGCCTGCTGTGACTTACAATTTGCCGGTCTTCCCACAATCCTGGTATATTAGGGTTTCCAATGCCAGACGGATCAACTGCATAATCTTCGGTAATTATTAATCCCCAGCCACCTCTGGCTTTAGCTTCGTGATAAGCAATAAAACGTTCAGAAGCTGTACCGTCACTATGGCAAAATCCCATTACCATTGCCGGTACAACAAGACGATTTGCTACTGTCAATTGCCCCAGATTAATTGGCGAAAAAATTCTATTACTCATTTTATTCCCTTTCATTTAATATAAAAGTTACTTTATCAAAACCTTCTTTTAAAAATTCGGTATTAATCAGTACATTCGTTAATAACTTTCTTTTCTTCCTTGCCTAAGCGGGTTATGAGTACGGGACAATGGGCAAAAGTACTGACTTGATTGCTTACACTCCCGAGCATCATGCCACTGATTCCACCTAATCCGCGGCTGCCCATAATGATAAGATCATATGTCTTTTTAGATTCTTCAATGATGATTTGGGCTGGATTACCGTAAGCTATTGCACTGCTTACTCT
>JAEWZB010000084.1 GCA_023395515.1 Bacillota bacterium | reverse complement strand
GTCTGGGGCGACCAAAGGTCGCCCCTACATTTCTGATGCAGATATATATTAGTAGAAATTTTTAAATCTCTGGGAGAGCAAAGCTCTCCCCTTTGTTTTAACTGGCATTCTTTCGGTATGCGAAACGGTAGGGGCACCGTTCCCTACATCTTCACTCCTCGCATTTTACCTTTCGCGTTTTCTAGTTGACCTAGAAATAGGGGTAACTGTATAATTTAAAATGTAACTGACCAGTCGGTCGGCAATAATGAATTTTATCTGGGAGGGCAATTCAGGTGTTGAAAAGAAGCAAGTCAATAAGTTTATTACTCATATTAATGCTTACCATGAGTTTAATATCAGGTTGTAAGCAGGAACAGGAAGTAGTTAAGGAAACAGAAATAACTGTAACTACAGCTAATGCCAGTATAAGGGATATAGCCAAAACTCTGAAGCTGGCCGGAACGGTGCGAGGTAAAAATGAAGTATACATAATGGCCAAAGTACCAGCCCGGGTTACAGCTATCTATGCTAAGCCGGGCCAAGCCATAAACCAAGGTCAGACTATTCTAACTTTAGATAGTAGTGACTATGAGGCTGGAGTACAGCAGGGTCAAGCAGCTTTGCGCTTAGCCCAGGTTCAATTAGAAACTGCCACCAGTAACTTGGAAAGAAGTGAAAAGCTGCATGAAGCAGGCGCTCTTTCCACTCAACAGTTTGAAGCAGCTAGGGCTGGTTTGGATGCTGCCCAAGCTGGAGTAGAGCAAGCAGCGGCTGCCCTACAAATGGCCCAGAACCAAATCGAGAATTGTATAATAACTGCCCCTATTAGCGGAATCGTAGGCAATATAAATGTATCTTTAGGTGATACGGCCAGTCCCAGCTCCCCAGTAGCCGTAGTCAGCAATACATCTGAGCTGGAAGTAGAAGTATTAGCCAGCGAATCAGAAGTTAGTTATATTGAGTCCGGCAGTGAAGTCGGGATAGTAATTAAAGCTATTACTGATGAACCTTTTAAAGGCCAAGTAGAAAGTGTAGCTACCGTACCTGACCCTATGAAGAAGAATTATGCGGTAAAGGTTAGCTTACCTAATGAAGATAATCAAATAAAATCAGGTATGTTTGCTGAAGTTAGTTTATCAACCGTTAGCAAGAATGGAGCTGTTTGTGTTCCGGCGGCTGCCCTGGTAATAAAAGGGGCTAGAACGGTTATCTATACCGTAGACGGGGAGAAAAGGGCCCGGGAAAATGAAGTTACGGTAGGAATTGAAAATAGCCAATATGTTGAAATAGCCAGTGGAATTAAAGAAGGAGAAGAGGTCATAACTAAGGGTAATACCTTGGTTGCTGATGGCACCCTACTTAGAGTAGTGGCCGGAGGTGGAAAATAATGAAGATTGCTGATTTTTCAGTCAAACGGCCGGTTACTATTACTATAGTAGTAGCCGTTTTGATGATATTAGGTTTTTTTACTTTTTCAAAAATGCCCGTAGACTTGTTGCCGGAAATGGATATACCGGTAGCCATAGTAATGACTACCTATTCCGGGGCCGGTCCGGAAGAAATAGAGTCTCAGATAACTAAAACTATAGAAGGATCTTTAGCCAGTTTAAGTAACGTGACTGAAGTCCAATCAATCTCCAGTTCAGGCAGTTCTATAGTAATTATTATGTTTAATTGGGGAGCAGATTTGGATAGTGCGGTACTAGATATTCGTGAAAGTATCGGCATGGTAGAAGGGTATTTGCCTTCCGGTGCTGAAAAGCCCATGGTTCTAAAAATAGACCCTACTATGATGCCGGTCTTGCAAATGGGTATTAGTGGGGGCGATAATCATGCCCAACTTCAGGATATAGCCGAAGATATAATAGAACCCCGTTTATCCCGTATTCCCGAGGTAGCATCGGTAATGATTACCGGTGGTTTTGAGCGGGAAGTTGAAGTAGAAGTAGACCCAGTTAAGTTAGAAAATTATGGACTTTCATTATCCCAAGTAAGTAATATGCTGATGGCGGAAAATTTCAATGTGTCGGCGGGCAAGGTGGAGCAAGGCACCCGCAATTATTATGTGCGTAATTTGCAGCAATTTGAAAGTATAGAGGATATAAAAAATGTGGCGATCCTAACTAATACCGGTAATACTTTATACCTTAAGGATATCGCCACGGTAACTGATGGTAATAAAGATAGATCCCAATTAACCAGGGTTAATGGCGAAGAAGCCGTGGGTATCCACATAATGAAACAGTCTGATGCTAACACGGTTAAAGCTTGTGAGTCGGTCATTAAGGAAATGCAAAAAATAAAAGGTGAGCTAGGGGTAGGCATTGAGTATAACGTGGTCATGAATCAGGCTGATTATGTTAATGACTCTATTAATAATACTCTAAAGATGATATTGGAAGGCTCTATCTTAGCCATGCTGGTTTTGTTCTTATTCTTAAGAAATATGCGCAGTACTATCATAATATTTACGGCTATACCGCTATCTATAATAGCTACCTTTATTATGATGTATTTTACCAGTAACACGGTAAACTTGATTACTATGGGTGCATTAGCCTTGGGGATCGGTCGTATAATCGATGACTCTATAGTTGTTTTTGAGAATATTTACCGGCATCGTAAATTAGGACTTTCTGCTAAGGAGGCAGCCATAAAGGGAACTAACGAGGTAAGTGGCGCGGTAATCGCCACTACTACGACTATTATCGCGGTTTTTGTGCCGATGATATTTGTAGATGGGATAGCTTCAATAATATTTAAGCCTTTAGCCCTTACTGTTTCTATGGCTATATTTTGTTCTTTGTTAGTAGCATTGACCGTTATTCCACTCATGTCATCGAGAATGCTAACTGATAAATCAATGGCGATAAATGACAATAAATTTGCTAATGCTACGAGAAAATTCGGATCTTGGCTGGATAATTTAGGTGAACATTATAAAGTCTTGCTAGCTAAAATACTAAAAAGGCGTAAAAGAGTGGTAGTAATTGTTACCCTCTTGATGGTAGGTTCACTGGCTTTGATCCCTATGATTGGTGCGGAGTTTATGCCTAGTATGGACTCCGGGGAAATATCCATTGCCATTGAAATTGATAAAGGGAGTAAATTGGAAGATGCTCACGATATAGCCCAGCAAGTAGAGGAGCAACTGCGTGACATAGATGAGGTTTCTATAATATTTACCAGTGTAGGCAGTTCTTCTAATATGATGATGGATTCGGGCGGGTCGGCAGATAATTCTACCTTATATGTAAAATTAGTTCCTCGCAGTGAGCGCAGCCGGGATGTAAATACCGTAGCTGAAGAAATCCGGCTTAAGATGGTAGATATTGCCGGCGCCAAAATAAGTGTGGGAACTATGGATATGTCTTCTTCCATGGGTGGCGGTGGCAGCCCTATAAATGTGCAAATTAATGGTGATAACTTAGAAATTCTAAAAGAGCTTTCGGCGGAAGTGGCTAATATAGTGAAAAATACCCCCGGTACCAGAGAAGTTGAATCATCGTTAAGTGATGGGCAGCCGGAAGTACAAGTTAAGATTGACCGGCAAAGAGCCGCCGCTTACGGACTTACTCCTATGCAAATATCTAATGATATAAGAGGAGCTATGGATGGTACTATTGCTTCCCGTTACAAAGTAGATGGCGAAGAAATTGATATTCGGGTAAAATACTCCTCTTCAGATCATAAAGATATGGATTATTTAAGTAATTTAACTATACAAACTCCTATGGGATCTAATGTTAAGTTATCCCAGTTAGCTACCTTCGAGGTAGCTCAAGGTCCTATATCTATTACTCGTATTGACCAAGTTCGTATAGCGACGGTAAGTGCCTCATTGTTGAATCGTGACTTGAGAAGTGTAGTAGCAGATATTAAAGCAGAAGTTGACAAAATGGCTTTACCAGCCGGCTATACTATTGATTTTGGCGGAGAAAACCAAGAAATGATGGAAAGCTTTGCCAGTCTGGCCTTAGCCTTGCTTTTAGCTATAATCTTGGTCTATTCAGTAATGGCCATTCAGTATGAATCATTTTTTAATCCCTTTATTATCATGTTCTCTATTCCCACTGCTATTATCGGAGTAGTATTAGCCCTGCTAGTTACCGGCACCAGCTTCAGTGTAACTGCTTTTATGGGGGTTATAATGCTGGTGGGTATAGTAGTTGCTAATGCGATAGTATATGTGGATTATTTGAAGCAATTAATAGCCCGGGGTATGGAACGTAATGAAGCTATTTTGGAAGCGGGGCGGGTACGCTTAAGACCGATTCTGATGACGGCTATATGTACTATATTGGCTATGATTCCTTTAGCTTTAGGTATAGGCGAAGGGGCTGAAACTCAAGCTTCTATGGGTATCGTAGTTATCGGAGGACTTATAGCGTCTACGGTACTGACCCTGGTACTAGTTCCGGTTATGTATAGTATTTTCGATGACTGGGGACAAAGTATGCGCCGTAAGTTAGGGCTGGAAACTGTGGCTAAGGATGAAACGGATATAACAGCGTAGTTGAAGTCTGAGTGGTAACGGTGGGCTTCGCCCACTTGGGTTTAACGCTGATTTACACTGATTTTTTATGATTCACGCTGAATTTTATTTGTAGGGGCGGCCTTGGGTCGCCCCAGACTGTCCGAAAACCATAAAAAAATCAAAGAAAAAAAGAGTATACAGGCACCGAGAAAACGGAAAAAAAGCTATAATAAACATAAAAGAGTAAGAATGGCGG
>JAEWZB010000078.1 GCA_023395515.1 Bacillota bacterium | reverse complement strand
GTCTAACATGATGGGATTAAGGCTGACCAGGGTTTTTATTCCCCTAGGCTTAGTTACTGCGCAAACCGACTCCATCATCACCAAAGGACCAATTGCTATAACCATATCAATAGCATCATCAGCAGCTATTCGGGATAAAACATCGGTAACCCGTCCCTTTTCTCCATATGAGCCATCATCAGTAGTCACATAAAGCTCATTACTGATAGCTCCCATTTTTTCTTCCCATATTAATGAATCACCAGTACGGGCCCCTAGTATAGATATCACATAATTGCCTTTTTCATATAAAGCACGAGCAATAGGATAAACTGGTGCAATTCCTACTCCCCCACCTACACAAACTACCTTACCAAACTTTTCAATAACTGAGGGTTTACCTAAAGGTCCCACCACATCAAGAAAACTATCACCCTTTTCCAGCTTGCCCATATCTAGCGTGGATCTTCCCACCTCTTGGAATATTAAGGTAATTAAGCCTTTTTCCCGATCAAAATCGGCTATAGTTAAAGGAATTCGCTCCCCTTGTTCATTATTGCGCACAATAACAAACTGTCCCGGCTTAGCTTTTTCGGCAATATTAGGAACATAAACCTCCAGTAGTTTTATGTTATCAGCTAGAACAGCCTTGCTCATTATTTCATACACTTAAAATCCCTCCTAATTATCTGCAAAAACTTAGGTAAATAATATTACAGTATAATACAATTTAATTTAAAAAAGCTACTATATTAGTAGCTTAAGTAATTATCAATATATTAATTATTTTTATTCCAAGCCTTGTTCAACTTTTTTTTGAATAATTTGCTGTATATCATTAAATAATATTATAAATTGTCCTTCTGCGGCAAAAAAATTAGCTAATTCTTGTATTTGATTAAGTTTAGCAAATTCACTGCTAACTTGCACCATTAATTCCTGATCAATTTCTTCTCCCAATGCTTGAGCCCGGTTTAGTTCTATTTGTTGACTGCGCAGTTGCAATAACTTATCTTTTAGTTCCGGCTTATTTTCTATTACCTTTTGAGCTTCTATATAGTTTAAGTATTGTGCACTCTCAGTAATGGCTCTAGCCAACTCGTGAGCTTTATCATATGGATTTACCGCCACCCTTACCTATCCCCCTTAATTATTTATTTCTTTTTCTAAACTACCAGTAAATGCCGGCCTAGTCAATATAATAGGACATCAGATTTGGAAAAAGGCTAAATATATGTTAAGATACAATATAGGCATCTTGTGAATATTTTCGTTAGCTGCCCTATTTGTTTCTTATTCTTGATCTTTTACGGTACATCTGGCTTACGGGCTATTATAGAAAAATTGCTTGGCTATCAATATATTGTTATCTTATCTTGTTAAGTACCAATTTAACTGATGTAATACCCTAACTTGTTACAATTATTCCTGCTTGTTATTGTGAGTACTTTAACAATATAATAATTTGAAGCCTGTGAAGATGCGAAGCACACAATAATTAGTACCAATTGTGGCAAGCGAATTGTATGCAAATTAAACAAGTAATACAATAAGATTAGGATAATTATAGATCGGCTTAATAATCGAAAGGGGGTAATAAAATGAAGTATATTTCAGTAGTTGTACCAGAGGAAATTGATCGAGAACTACGATTTGCCTGTGCAGATCAGGCAACTACTAAATCCCGCCTCGTTCGAAAACTTATTGAAGAATATTTAGGCGAGTGGCGTAAAGAATTTGATACCGACCTCAAATTACCTAAAGAAAAAAGTGATGAATAAAATAAAAGATTAGATGTACGGTTTAACCCGGGTAACAAAATGTTACCCGGGTTTTTTTGTACTATCGGAAATTATAATAATTTTTAAGGTTGATAGTATAAGAAAAACTAAGTCTTTCGCGTGCAACCTTAATAGCGACCGCAGGGAGCATCGGGAGTGCCTGTAGGTGCAACCTTAATAGCGACCGCAGGGAGCATCGGGAGTGCCTGTAGGTACGTCTTTGGGACTTGGCTCAAGCCAAGTTTTTCTAATGGAAAATAGTTGTTATTTTATGAGCAATTGACCGAATATTTCACAAATGCCTATTGCATATCACATCATGTGATGTTATTATAAAATCACATAATAACAAAATTGTAACATGTGATGTTGTGAGATGGGGGTGTCTTTTATGGGTTTATTAGCGGCACTAGGAATAATCCTTTCCGTTATGAGTGGAACCGTAAGTATTTTATATGTTTTCCAGAGGGTATATCTCGAAACTTAATCTAACCCGACTATAAAAAATATAAAGGGGGGATAAACCATGACCGAAATGCAACAAACTTTTTTACTTTACACACTTATTTACTTTATGGTCAAGGGCGGACTTTATGTAGCTTTATATGTTGCAACTGTAATGGTTGAAAAACATGCTAGAGATAGATATGCTAAACTACGAGTTTATTTATACCAGAAGAGAAAAGGCGAAGAAAAGCGTTGGCAGACTGCTTATAAAAATTTACATCAGCGTAAACAAGTTAGCGAATCCTTAATCTTAGACAAAGCCAGCTAAATAAAAAAACCGGAATATCCGGTTTTTTTTTATATTTAACTTTTCAGAGCGAGCAAAAAAGTCCACCCAAGGGTACTACCCCCTTCGGGGACTACACATGCTCCTTGCAGTCGCTATTAAGGTTGCTGATGTACCGCTTGCGGTACGATTAATGTTGCACCTACGGGCACTCCTGATGTTCGCTATCGCTCACTATTAATGTTGCAAGAGCAAGGCGTTAAGAAAAGACCGTGATTAAGGCGTACATAGGTACGTCGATTGAACGGTCTTTTCTTAACAACGCAGCTATTGGGCTTTTTTGACGTTCTGAATTTTTACGATCATTTCTATTTCACAGGCAGCATTCAAAGGTAAGGAGTTTACCCCTACGGCTGCTCTGGCATGGCGTCCCTTTTCCTGCCACAATTCTTGTAGAAGTTCAGAAGCTCCATTTAGTACTGCAGCCTGTTCGTAAAAATCTGCCGCCGAGTTTATGTATCCCGTAATTTTTACAATCTGTTCAACCGAGTTTAAATCAACTAAGCTTTTAAGGGCAGCTAAGCAATTAATAATACATATTCTGGCCGCAGTTTTTCCCTCATTTATGGCCACATCTTGCCCTAATTTACCTTGGTAAACTATCTTACCCTCCTGAATTGGCAACTGTCCGGAAATAAAAACAAGATCACCGGCCCTAATTGCGGGTACATAGGCAGCTATAGGCTGAACTACTTCCGGAATAGTGATATTTAACTCTTTAAATCTTTCTTCCACTTACGCCCCCTCCTTTAAACATTAAACTAATCTGCCTCGTTAAGAGATAATTCCCTGCACTACTAATACTATAAATGCCGCATAGAAAATACCGCCTAAGAGTAAAATTCCCGCACTAATGTGCTTTTTAGTACGTAATTCATAATAGATAAGCCCGGCCGACATTAGAGCCAGTATCCCTGATACAAAAGCTCCGGAAGTTAATTGCCAGCTAGTTAAGAATATCCCTATGGCCGGTATTAAAGAGCTTTGAAACACCATAGCCCCGGTTATGTTACCTAAAGCCAGAGTATCTTTTTCTCGGGAAATCCAAATAACACTATTAAATTTCTCCGGTAACTCGGTGGCGATAGGAGTAATGATTAAAGCTAAAACAAAAGCTGGTACACCGTACATAACTGCCACATCAGTAATTGCTCCCACGAATAAATGGGCTCCCCAAATGATTAAACTTAAGGCTACAAATACTTGTAATAATATAACACTAAGAGCCGGGGAATCATTATGCCGGGCAAAATAAAAACGGGGCAGGTCATGTTCGCCATTAACATCCCTTTCCTCAGACAACATGACATAAACATAATAAATGTATGCTATCACCATTAAAAAGGCTATAATTAACTGCAAAAATCTTAAATGCACAGGTATAGCTCCGGCTAATACTGCTACGGCATATATTACTAAAAAGAAACTTAAATCTCTGCTCATAGTTGAATAATCAGCTACTACGGCCGAACCATGAATTCTGCGGTTTTTGAAGACTAACACCGCGATTCCGGATACAAACATAGCTAATGTAGCTAACATTAAAGGAGCTCCTAGTATAGCACCAATGCCTATCTCATGACCTGCATCACCAGCACTGAAAACAATGGCTATTATAGGAATAATAGTCTCGGGCAGCGCAGTTCCTACTGCGGCTAGAACGCTTCCTACTGCTCCTTCGGACAAGTTAAGCTTATGGCCTAACCACTCAATTCCATTAACAAAGACTTCGGCTCCAATTAAAATAACACCCAGACTTATTACTAGTATTGCTATACTCGCCATCATCTAACTCCTTTTACCTAAACTTTATATTTTATAAGGATAGTATGGTTCTTTCCCTTTCCTTAAATGTAATCATTTTTTTATAACCGACTCTTTTCGCCAGGGCTATTCCTTTTTCTATATTAAGCCCTATCTGGCTAGGATGATGAGCATCAGAAGCAAAGGTTATGCCAATATCCATTTTCTTCATCATCTCAATTATTTCATATTGGGGATATATCTCGGCCACCGGCTTTCTTAATCCGGCACTATTTATTTCTATTACTAAATTAGCTTCTTTAATACTAACTAAGACTGGTTCCACATATCTGGTAACATTTTTTCGGGGCCGGTCTCCCCAAACTTTTATTAAATCTAAATGTCCGATTACATCAAATAAATTAGCTTTTACGGCTTCATCCACTAAATTAAAGTATTTTTGATAAATATCATCTATATCATATTCAGCAAATTTATATCGGTAATCGGGATGGTCAAAACCCCAACCATCAATAAAATGTACTGACCCGATAAGATAGTCAAAGGGCTTGGCCTTGGTCAAAAGGTGCAGACTATCTTCCCGTTCCGGTTTATAATCTACTTCTAAACCTAATCTAATAGATATATCCGGGTTTAAATTCCGTAATTCTTCAATTAAGTCTATATTAACATCTGCCAGGTAATCGTCATGTTCAGAGAAGCCTATCTCTTTTAGGCCCATTTCTCTAGCCTGATGGACAAAACTAGTCAGCCATTCCAAAGTATACTTATATTCACCATGAGCTAAGGCATGAACATGATAATCAACTTTCATTTACTCCTGACCTCCAATTATCTCTAGTAAACAATTTAAGCACTAAAATTCCAGAAAATCAATAATATCAAATGTAAAATTTACCACATTAATTAGAAAAACTTGGCTTAGACCAAGTTTAGACGTACCTTACAGGCACTACTGATGCTCCCTGTGGTCGCTATTAAGGTTGCACCTACAGGCACTACTGATACTCCCTGCGGTCGCTATTAAGGTTGCACGCGGAAAGCCTAGTTTTTCTTATACTATCGTCATTAAAATTATTATACTTTCTGATAGTATAAATAAGCCCCTTTACTGCATAGTAAAGAGGCTTTAGTCTATAACTTAGTTTAACAATAACAAGATAATCCCCCATCGATCATAAATATGTTGCCTGTTAACCACTTGGATTCATCAGAAGCAAAAAAGATAATACTTCCCGACATGTCATCGGGATAGCCTACCCGTTTCATAGGAAACAACCGGTTTAATTTATCCATTTTGCCGGCTGCTTCCAGGCGGTCAATTTCCCATTGCATCATGGGGGTCACTATATGGGAAGGGCACAGACAATTTACCCTGATAGCCGGCCCTAATTCTGCCGCTAAGGCTCGGGTAAGCTGAACTACTCCCCCTTTCATAGCGCAATAAGCCGAAGAGTTTTTCGAGCCTAATACCCCTAAAATGGAAGAAACATTAATAATACTGCCATTGCCGCCTTCCTGCATTAAAGGCAGCAGAACTTGAGTAACCAGAAATACGCTGCGTAAATCTATTTGATATATATAATCAAATTCTTCTAAAGTAGTTTCCATAAATGGTTTTCTCATTCCCGAACCGGCATTGTTAACTAAAATATCCAACCGGCCCCATTCTTCCCGTACTAAATCCCGGGCCTTTTCTATATCCTCAGTCTTAGTTACATCACCGGCAAATGCTAAGGCAGTTCCTCCTGCTTTATTAATTTCTTCTACAGTTTCCTCTAAAGGTTCTGGCCTTCTTCCCATTACTAATACTTTAGCACCTTCTAAAGCCATATCTATAGCAGCTTGCCGGCCTATACCAGTTCCGCCGCCAGTTATAATGGCTACCTTATTTTCCAACCTCATTCTCTTTCCCCCTATTATTTATTTTTACTTCCCGTCAGAAATTCCATCATCCGTTTAATCATCTCATGCCGCCATAATTTCCTCCCACTAACAATCTTTTACTGTGGGAATTCTATATAATAGAATATTTTTCCTTTAATTATTTATGCCTAGGTGTCTATTGAGGAAAATTGAGGTTGTTAATGAAATGTTCCTGGAAACTGGGATTATTAGCTAACTCAATATAATCTATCTTTTTAGCTAACTGGACCGCATAATTCCTTTTGGCACAGGAAAGTAAAGCTGATATAGCTCCATTAGCAGCCGCATTACCGATATTAACGACTTTATTAGGTTTTAAAGGCGGAAGCAGACCTATAGCTATAGAATTGACCGGATTTAAAAAATTACCAAAAGCACCGGCTAAAAATATATAATCTAATTCCTTATAGCTAAGGTTAGCCTTTTCCAGCAATAAATCTATAGCAGTCCTAAGTGCACTTTTAGCTAACTGCACTTGCCTGATATCTTCTTGGCTAAAAATGATAGGCTGGCCGGGTAAAATATCAGCTTGGTCATATATTATTAAATGCGCCGGGGAAGGATCAGTTATCACCTTTAATTGCTTATCAGGCCTAAGATTAATTATGCCATTATTATCTATGTACCCTGCCTTCAATAAGGACGCGGTCAGATCAATAATAGCCGAACCACATAAACCCCGCACCGGCTTATCTCCGATGAGATTAAATTCCAGTTCATCATTTTCGCCTAGCCAAACCTTATCTATACTGCCCTGCCCGGCCCTAACTCCACAAGTAATATGTCCGCCTTCAAAGGCTGGACCGGCAGCAGCAGAGGTAGCCCACATCTGTCCTTTTTTATGTAAAACAATTTCCCCGTTAGTACCAATATCAACTAGTAAATAACAAGCAGATTGGTTTTCTAAATTTAATAAAGCTGCTACCGTATCTGCTCCTACAAATCCGCCTACCTGGGGTAATAAATAAATTCGGGCATCATCATTAGCTATTAGTCCTACTTCTTTAGCCCTTAACTGTAATTCATCCACAAAAGCTCCCATATAAGGAAAACTGGCAAATCCCTTAATACTGATATTAGCAAAATAATGCAGCATTACCGGATTTCCCACCACATTAAGGGTAAGTATCTGTTTAGAGGTTATAGCAGATTGATTAATCAATTCCTCAATCATACTATTAATATTGTTTATTAAAATTTGGTGGAGATTTTTCTCCCCTTCCTCATTTTTCATGGAATAACTTAGGCGGGATATTATATCGGCTCCATAAATTCTTTGCATATTCGTTTTAGAAGCAACAGCTATAACCTGGCCATCAATTAGATTAACTAATGCGGCAAAAAGGCTGGTACTTCCCAAATCTATAGCTATACCATAAATTCCTTCCGGTTCCCGGCTGATATATTTAACTATCCGGCCCGGAAAAACCACCGCATAAAGCTGTAAAGACGGTCGTCCTACCCTATCAATACTTAATAGCTGGTTTATATTATCCCGGCTTATGTCCAGCTCATACCCGTTTAATGCCTCTGCCATCCTGCGGTGGATAGCAACCGGCTGCTCTTTATCTAAACCAGGTATAAAAAAACTATGTATACGTATTTTTTCTTCATCATTATCCTTGATTAACCTGCTGGGCATAAACTGGGGAATATAAGATTCATAGCCTTCTAAAAAAACTTTAACCGGACCATAAATAACGGTTCGGCAGGCTAATCTTATATCGTGCTTGAGTTCCTCAGGCAGTAACATTTGATATTCAGTGGCAGTAATTTCATTTACCAATCCTGCAATTTTCACCTTGCATTTGCCGCAAGTGCCATTACCACCGCAATAGCTATCATTTTCCACATTATGCAGCAGCAATACTTCCATAACAGTTTGACCGGCCAGACCCCAAACTGTGTATTCTTTTTGCTGCAAATCCACAACCGTTACTGCTACTTTTTCAGACATATGCTACATATACTCCTATTCTATAATTCTTTGGGGATTAGAATAAATATTAAACCGGTTTACCCGGGTAAAGCCCGTAATAGTAAGCCCATGCTCTATAGCTAAATCAATGGCTAAGCTGCTTACAGTGGCCCGGGCTAAAACTACCTTAATACCCATTTTAACAGCTTTAAAGCAGATTTCATTAGTAATTCTGCCACTACTGAGCAAAATCTTATCATTAGTATCTATATCATTTTGCAGGCAGTAGCCGTAAAGTTTATCTAAAGCGTTATGACGCCCAATATCCTGACAACTGAAAATAATCTGTTCCTTAGAAGCTATGCTCATAACATGAGTACCACCGGTAGTCTTATGCAAGGGAGAGCTGTCTAAATGCTTATTCATTAAGCTTAATACTTGACTAGCTTTAAGCTCAAGCTCTGCTTCCCCGGGAATAGCTTTGGGAGTTAAATTTGGGGCGACCTTAACCTTAATAAGGTCTTCTTTTCTATCTATGAATTGTAAATCATTTTTTTTATTAATTACCCCATTTATAGCTAGATTGCCTATTATTAATTCTTCCAGCAGTTCCGGGGTGCAGCAGTAAGTAGTGTAGTAAGCATCATTAACAAATAATTGAAAAATATGTTCTTTTATAATTAAATCATCTTTTTCTGAAAAACCTTCTCCTTCGAAATATTGATGAATTTTACGAATAATTACTTCTTCCATTATCTCATCTCCTTTATCAATAAATACAAATAGACGGCCCCCAGCCGTCTATTTGCTAAAAAATCATTATTCTGCTTTAGTTTCAGCCATAAGCGCAAAGGCAAAAATAAATACCCAAGCTAGTGAACCTACTAATGCAATTGTAGCCATGCTCCAATCACCATGGGCAGCTAATGCATTACCCTTAGAGTAAATTACATTAAAAACTATCAAGCCCGCTCCCGTTAAGAGATACATAACCTTTTTAACTCCACCTGAGAGTTGAAAACTTTTAGCCCACGAACAAAATTTAATGAACACATATATAGCTAAAAGTACGCCTAAAAAGGTTATCAGTGAATCTAATCCGCTGACTTCTGCCGCACCAAAAATAGCCAACCTTTTCCCCCCCTCCAGACTCTTTTTTATTCTATTACTAATGTATACTAAAACTAAGCATTATTAAACTTAAAAATGTCCACACACTATAAGTAAGCTATTCTCTAAAAGTTACTGTTTTCCTTCCCCATTATGGAATTTTTTATATCAGAATAAAATTTCTTTACATCTTTACAACGACTATAATATATTATATAATATTTTTTGCTTCAATGTAAGTAAATCAGATAGTCGCGAGCTTAGGCTCGAGGAAAGTCGGAGCTCCATAGGGCAGGATGCTGGATAACGTCCAGTGGGGGCGACCCCAAGGAAAGTGCCACAGAAATAAACCGCCCGCTTTCCCATATTGGGAGCCGGGTAAGGGTGGAACGGTGAGGTAAGAGCTCACCAGCATTTAGGCAACTAAATGGCTAGGTAAACCCCATCTGGAGCAAGACCGAATAGAGGAACTTTGAAGTGGCCCGCTTTGTTCCCGGGTTAGGTCGCTGGAGGTGTTAGGTAACTAACATCCTAGATAGATGACTATCTAATACAGAACTCCGCTTATAGATTTACTTACAAAAGATCGTTTTAAAAAACCGCTTTATAAGCGGTTTTTTTGTGGATTAAATTACTTCTTACCGGTTATTTTCATTTCTGTTGCCATCATTGCTGTTGTTTAAGTTGTTATCGTTTTTGTTGGTCAGTTTATTATTACGATTGTTTTTATTCTCTTGACGATTCTTTTTAGCCATTAAATACCCCTCCTTTGTTATTTTTGCTATGAATAAGACCATTATTATTTTGTGAATTTTAAGATTTTTTATTCTGTAAATGAAGATCATAACTTAACATTTATATAAAATAAATAAAAACCGTATTAGCTTTCTGAATTTATGATATATTTAGAATTAGGGGGAGAATTTCATAGTATCCGGTGGGGGGAATTTACGAGGCTTTTTAGCTTCATGTTGTCATCTTTATTTTGCACTTCTTTTCTAACTATCCACCTAATATCTCCTTACATCCCGATATTTATTTTAGGGGGTGATTAATAAAACCTGTTTAATCAAAACACCAATATATAAATACACCAAGTATAATGGTAGATTTCTTGGTGTATAATCCTATTTTTTAGATATGGAAGGAGACTAGCAATTGAAAGAGATTGTAATAGTAAGTTTATGCCGTACCGCTATTGGTAAATTCATGGGCAGCCTTAGTAATATTCAAGCTAAAGAGCTGGCTATAACTGCAGGAAAAGCAGCTATTGAACGGGCCGGTATTGCACCGGAATTGATTGATGAAATTACTATGGGGCAAGTTTATCCCCATATGCAAGGTTCACTACCGGCTAGACAGGTTGCTATGGCTCTAGGTCTTCCTTACCGCAGCAGTGCGGTTAATATTAATCAGAACTGCGCATCGGGAATGAGGGCTTTAGAAATTGCCTGTAATAATCTTTTATTAGGTAAAACGGAAATTTCCTTAGTTGTAGGTGTGGAAAGCATGACTAATGCTCCCTATATGTTACCTAAAGGCAGAATGGGTTACCGCATGAATCAAGGTACTATAGAAGATGCTATGATTCACGACGGCCTTTATGATGCAATGGTTCCAGGCCATATGGGTATTACGGCGGAAAATGTAGCTGAAAAATACAACATAACCCGGGAGCAATGTGACGAACTGGCCCTTATTAGTCATCAACGGGCTACTAATGCGGTAAGAACCGGAATATTTACCCGAGAAATCGTTCCCGTAGAAATAAAAAGTAAAAAAGGCAGTACCTTTTTTGCTGCTGATGAACATATGATATCTGATGCCAGCCTGGAGACTATGGCTAAATTACCATCCGCTTTCAAAAAAGGCGGAGTAGTAACTGCTGCTAATGCTTCCGGTATAAATGATGCCGCCGCCGCAGTAGTGGTAACTACACTTGATAAAGCTAAAGAATTAGGTCTGAAACCGTTATTAAAATTAATTAGTATTTGCAGCGAAGGGGTGGCCCCGGAAATTATGGGAATTGGGCCTGCCGTAGCCATACCCAAAAGCCTTAAGCTAGCTAATATGAACTTCGACGAAATTGATTACTGGGAAATTAACGAAGCTTTTGCCGCCCAATTTATCGGCTGTAAAATTATGCTTAAAGAGGATTATGGTATGGAGCTGGAACTTGATAAATGCAACCATAACGGATCTGGTATAGCTTTAGGACACCCGGTAGGGTGTACTGGTTTAAGGTTAGTCGTATCGCTTTACTATGAAATGGAACGTCTCGGATTAACTACCGGGGGAGCCTCTATGTGTGTAGGAGGGGGACCTGCCATGGCTTCACTATGGACTCGGGATATATAGTTCTTTAATTTACAGGGGGGTGTAAAAATGGATTTCAAGTTTAGTGATGAACAAGAAATGATGCGGAAAATGACCAGAGATTTTGTAGATAATGAGATAGCACCTTATGCCGGTCAATGGGATAAGGATAATGCTTTTCCTCATGATGTAGTTAAGAAAATGTTTGAATTGGGACTTACTACGGTAGGAGTTCCGGCTGAATACGGCGGAGCCGGTCTTGACCATGTAGCCCAAAATTTAGTTATGGAAGAATTAGGCCGCGGTGATGCCGGAATTGCTACAACAGCTTGTGCCAGTACTTTATTAGCAGCTGATCCCGTACTAATTGCCGCTAATGACGAGCAAAAGAAGTGGTGGTATGGGTTACAAAATGAAGGAGCATTAGCCGGTTTTTGTTTAACTGAGCCTGGGGCAGGTTCTGACGCAGGAGGTCTAGCCACTAAATGTGTCAAAGATGGTGATTACTATATATTAAATGGCACTAAACAGTTTATTAGTAATGGCGGAGTAGCAGGGCTTTATACCGTTTTTGCTACCTTAGATAAGAAATTAGGGCTCAAGGGAATGTGTTGTTTTATGGTTGACCGTAATACCCCGGGTATTACTATAGGGCCTAAAGAAGATAAGCTAGGTATTCGCAGTTCCAATACTACTTCCGTAATATTTGAAGATGTAAAAGTTCCGGCTAAAAATCTTTTAGGTGCTGAAGGAGACGGCTTTAAAATTGCCATGAGAACTTTAGACCTTTCCCGAGCTTCAGTTGCAGCAATGGCAGTTGGAATTTGTCAAGCCTCTTTAGAAGCTTCGGTACAATATGCTAAAGAAAGAATGCAGTTTGGTAAACCGATTGCTTCTTTCCAAGCGGTTCAATTCATGTTAGCTGATATGGCGCAATATACGCAAGCTGCCCGGTTACTGTACTTAGAAGCATCGAGTAAACAAGATATGGGATTACCCTTTACTCAAATCGCTTCATTAGCCAAATGTTTTGCCGGGGATGCTGCTATGAAGATTGCTACCGATGCAGTGCAGGTTTTCGGCGGTTATGGATATAGTAAAGAATATCCTGTAGAAAAGTATTTTCGTGATGCAAAAATAATGCAGATATTTGAAGGCACCGCCCAGATTCAGCGGGTGGTAATAGCTAATGACCTGTTAAGAGCATAGCTTAGTTAGGGGAGGCCCAAGCCTCCCCTATTTTTCTTCCTCAACCGGAATCAAAAATTCGCATTTATAGTTTCAAAAAATATAATTACCTGTTACCCGATCTTATTACTCCGGCGCCAAATCTTCATCTCTTCCGCCTGCCTAATTAATTCATCCCTAAAATCGGGATGGGCGATGTTTATTAATGATTCGGCCCGGCTCCAGGTTGGTTCTCCTTTAAGCCTGACTTTGCCATATTCCGTGACAATAAAGTCTACCGCAGTTCGAGGAGTCGTAACTATGCTGCCTTCTTTAAGCGTGGGTACAATGCGGGAATGTATCTGCCCAGTCCGGTCTTTATAAGTACTCTTCAGACATAGAAAGCTTTTCCCCCCCTTAGAATGCCAAGCCCCCGTTACAAAATCCAATTGGCCGCCAGTCCCGGAAATCTGACGGGGACCGGAACTTTCTGAACAAACCTGACTAAATAAATCAATTTGCAATATATTGTTAATAGCTACTACCTTATCATTAAGACTGATAATACGGGGGTTATTAGTGTATCTCCCACAGTGGCTGGCCATTAAGGGATTAAGATGCATAAAATCATAATTTTCTTGGGTCCCTATAGCGAAAGAAAAAGCAATTTTACCCCTATCTACAGTTTTATATTTATTCGTGACTACTCCCAGTTCAAACAGTCTAGTCATAGAATCAGTATACATTTCCGTATGTATCCCTAAATCTTTTAAATCAGAATAGCATAATAAATCCCCCAAGGTGTTAGGTAAAGCCCCGATACCTAACTGGAGACAAGACCTATCTTCTATTTCTTCTAATATATAATTAGCCATTTTTTCATCTATCTCATTATGATTTTGATTCACCGGTAAAGTATAAAGGGGAGTATTAGAGCCTTCAATAATATAATCCACTTGGGAAATATGAATAGAATCTTCTGAACCGCCTAATATGCACGGGACATTTTTATTAATTTCCAGTATAACTATATTAGCCTTGATACAGCTTTCGAGGCTGTAAGTATTAGCCGGACCAAAGGAGAAATAACCATATTCATCCATGCGGCTAACCTGCTGCACATAAATATCCAATTTAAATCTTTCATTACTGATAATATCCTGTAATTGGCTAAATTGAACAGGTTGATAAAACATTAAATAATCATCATGCATTTTTCGGTCTAAAGCATCAAAAAACCAACTGCTGCAAACAAAGTGTTCATGGCTTGAATCAACAGTTGGAGTCGGTTCTGCCGTTGAAGCAGTTCCACCACACCCTACGATTCTAACATCATATAATTCTTCTTTACGGTTGGCTAGTGCTTTATCAAAATCCACTGGTCTGCCTAAAAAAGGAGCATACATTATATTATCACCTGAATTGACCAGTTGGGCTGCTTTTTTAGCCGTTATAAGTTTCTCTTTGTAATCGGGAAAATAATTCTTCATTAATCCCCCACCCTTCACTTTATTAATCCCCTGAACACTATTCTCTTTAGTTGAAGTTTTTCCTGCTTATTTTACTGGGCAAGTTAGGTTCTTTCCCCTATGTTATTTAAATCTACCTTAACTTTGACTTCAAATTCAGCATTAGTTATGAATTCTTCATTATTAACAGTTTTCTCCAGTTCTTTCCGCCATTTGGCTAAAGCACACTTACTTATATCTATACAGTCAACTTTAAATTCTCTTTGCATTTGATTTAAAAATTCCTGGCATTCATTAGCTATCTGTTCTTCAAGAGCTTGCTCAATTTTTTGGTTATATTTTATCATTTCCTCAAAATCTTTAATATTATAGTGCTCCACCAAATCACCTTTCAGGGTAATAGTAATATCAAAATGATATTTTCCTTCTTTCCTGCTCACCTTAACTTTCCTTTTATTAGACATTAAGACTGTACCCCGGTCAATTAATTTACCCTCTTCATACATTTTAAACTCTATGTTACCCCTAGTTTTAATGCCCCTAAGCAGCATCAGAGCCCGGGAACCTCTCTCTCCCACATGGGCAATTAGTCTGTCTTTATTAAATATAGCTATTCCCAAAATTCTAGGATGCTCGTCACCTCTAAGTTCTATCAAAGGAGCAATAAGGTTTTTACCCGGAGTAGCCTGGGCCAAATACATATCATGTAAGGTAGTTTTAGGTATAAAAGTATCCTCGGGAGTATTGGTAAGCAGACCAAAAACAGTTTGCCCTAACTCCGTATTAGATTTAACCCCTTGCTCCAGAAAATTATCTGCCCGTCCTTTAACTACGGCTACTGCCATAGAGTTTTTAACCGTAGGCTGTCTTAGAAGTATGTCTATATTTACTCCGGATTTAGCTAACTGTTCCCCTATTAAAAGTATTTGAGCTCCTTGAAAAACTACATTACTGGAAGAATTTAAGGCTCTTTTATTGCGGGCATCCCCTATGGTGGCTGCAGCAGTTCTTTCTATATAAAGACGGTTACTGGATAAACTAAGGTCAGGAAAAAGTAGAGTAACATTAACATTAGCCTCATTTACGTTTTGATCCCTTAACAAGTGGGCTACATCATAAGCGGTTATATGAGGAAGGGATAATTCTTCAATATTTATATAATCCCAACATCCCGAGATTAATAAAAGTGAGGCTAGACTAAAAAATGCTAAAGATTTTCTAAAATTCATGTTTTTTGTCTCTCCTTAAAAAACCTAGTAAACTGTATAACAATGGGTAGCTTAAAGCTACCCCTAAATATACATATCCGATATAAACGCTCCACTCCATGGCTTGTAAAACATTTTTAGGAATAAGAGCGATAAAATACATCAGTATTCCCGTGAGTAAAACTATTATTTTATAATAATTAAAATTCCTATTAATGAGCATGGAGCTTGAATATGCTGCGGCTAAGCCTAAGTTTATTACCGGCCTAATACCCAATCCCATCCAAAAGGATAAGAAAAACAGCTCTAAACGGTCAAATAAAGGAAATTCTACCCCCTTTAACAAAATTAATAAGGGTCTTAACATTTCTTCCATAGCATATATACCAAAAACTAATATACTTAAAACTACTACTATAAAGTAAATGACTAATACAATAGTTTGGCCGGTTAAAGCTGCTTTTAAAGCCTTATCCTTGTTGTTGACCATAAAAAATACTACTAATAAAACTTCGGTTCCGGCATAAGCATAGGATGCACTTAAAGCTCCCTGCCATAAACCCCCTAAATCTATATCTCCCAAGGGTAAAATATTAGTACAATCAGCTTGGCTAAAGGCACATAGCAGAAGTAATAAAATTGCTACCGAGATATAAAATAATAATTCATTAAGCCTTCCTATTACCTTTCCCCCTTGCATAACTATATAAACAACCGAAGCTTGCACCAAGAACAATATCACGGGGATAGGAGTACTAGGCAGCATATACAAAGAAGTGGTTTCCACAAAAATCCGTATCACGATAGACTGATAAATAACAATATAAATAATAAAAGCTATGACTAAAAAACTCCCTAAATATTTACCAAATAACTGTTTACTAAGCCCGACAAAATTTTGCCCAGGAAACTTATTGCCTAAGTTTACAATTAGCCATATGGAAATATAAGCCGGTATAGCCCCAACGATAACAGCTAACCAGCCGTGAGTTCCTGCTTCAGTAGTAACTAGCCGGGGCAGGCTAAAAATCCCGGTGGCAATCTGGGAGCCAATCAAAATAAATATTAATTGTTTACTGGTTATAATAAAGCGGCTCTCCACTAACTCACTCCCCCTTGCCTGCGGTCATCTTGATGAGGAATTGACTGGGGACGCTTATTTAAAGTCCAATTAGGGGCTCTGATTAAAGCATCTTTTAAATCTCGAAATCTGGTCGGTGCCAGGGGAGATAAATAAGGAACACCCATACTTTCTAAGCTAGTTAGATGGGCAAGAATTAAAAGCCAACCTAAGGAAAAACCGAAAAGCCCAAACATAGAAGTGGCCAACAGCATCATAAACCTTATTAACCTGGTGGCTAATACCAAAGAATAATTAGGTAAGGAATAGGTAGCTATAGTAGTCATAGCTATTATAATTATAATGGCCGGACTAGCTAAGTTAGCTGAAATAGCTGCCTGCCCTAAAACTATACCTGCTACCACCCCTACAGTTTGAGCAATGGTTACCGGCAGACGCAGGCCTGCCTCTACTACCAATTGAATAATTATTTCTTGAATTAGTACCTCAACCACTATAGGAAAAGGGACTTTCTCTCTGGACATGGCTAAAGATACCAGTAAATCAAAAGGAATAAGTTCCGGTTGGAAACTTAGCAAAGCAATATATAAGGGCGTTAAGGAAATTGATAAGAAAAAGGCTAAATATCTAAACAGCCTATCGACGGAGCCTACATAAAACCTTTCATTATAATCTTCCGTAGCTTGAAGAAAACTAACAAAAAGGCTGGGTATAATTATGGCCCTAGGCGTACCATTAACCATTATAACTACTCTTCCCTCTAATAACTCAGGTATAATTTTATCCGGCCTTTCCGTTGATCTTATTTGCGGAAAAACTGAATAAGGATTATCTTCCATTAACTGTTCCAGATAACTAGTAGTAATTACTCCGTCAGTATCTATTTTGCTTATCTTATCCCTAATTTCTTGGACAATATTAGGGTCAGCTATATCCTCTATAAAAATTATGGCTACATTAGTTCTGCTTCTTCTTCCCACTTTTGTTTTCTCAATTACTAAATTAGGATCAGCTAAACGTTTTCTAATCAAGGAAATATTAACACTAAGATCCTCAATAAAACCTTCCCTTGATCCCCTAATAGTTCGTTCAGTAGTAGGTTCATCTATGGCCCGATGCTCCGGTTTAGTTATGTCAATAATAAGCGCCTGGTCATAACCGTCTACCATGACAATTACCAGCCCGGCAAACATGCTTTGTAATACCTCAGGGCTACTTAGGCTTTTTTTGATTTCTCCTACGCTTAGAGAAGATTTATAAATTAAATCCACTAAATAATTTAGTCCATTCCGGGCAAAATCTTCGGTATTACTGTAGTTCATTAAAGGCCTTAATATATCTTGCTGCAGGGACTCTTGATCAGGCATATTTTTAATATAAATAACGGCTCCCTTAACCCCGTTAGGTTTAGTAACACTGACCGGCCTAAGGATTATATCAAAATTTCTATCTATGTAAGGCTTAAGTTCTTTAAGATTTTTATCTAAGCTTTTGGATAATTGACTGGAATATTCCTGATTAGCCGCAGTTCCTTTTTCTTTTAAAGTTTTTTTAGAAAAGAACTTCTTAAGTAAGGAAAACACTATATAATTCCTCCCTATTATTCATTTTCTTAGCATAACCGAATAAAAGGGCTCATATTCCTGGGCAGGCAACTTTTGCTACTTTCAGCTTAGGAAAAATATAGTAATAAAATAAGGCGGGACTATTGATCAGAAAATAGAAATACCCTTTACTTAATAAAGGGTAAATGAATGTTGAATAAGTTCACATTTTGCAGAGCGAGCAAAAAAGTTCACCAATTGGGCTTTTTTGACGCTCTGGCAGGAAAAAGGGGATTTTAACATCCCCTCATACTATATATTATATTATTCAACTATTTCTTTTTACTTTTCTTTTTGGCACTACTAGCTTTTGGAGCAGGTTTTTTCTCAACTGCAACTGCCTCTTTTAATGATTTACCAGGCTTGAATGCTGGAACTTTGGTAGCTGGGACTAAAATCTCTTCACCAGTAGCAGGACTGATAACTTTTCTTTCTTTACGGTCGCGAACTTCAAAACTACCAAAACCGATAATTTGCACTTTGTCCCCTTTAGACAGAGCTTCTTGAATACTTTCTACAACTGCGTCTAATGCTTTGGCAGCATCCTTTTGCGTAATTTCTGCTTTCTCCGCTAAAGTTTTTACAAGTTCCGTTTTATTCACACTTAGTCCTCCCTTTAATTTATTAACCATATTGTAGATTCCTCAAAAAAACGGCAAATCCTGCAAGTAAACTAATTTTTTTGATAATTTTTTATTATCACAAGCAGTGTATGTTACCATTCTACCAGTTTTAAGAGGTTTTTATTCATAATAATCCCTATTTATCGGCTTTTAATTAAAAAAATTTTAATCTATGACTTCATCAATGCTTATAGACCTGTCCTCTGCTAAGTTAATAAAGGTATCTCCCACCATTACCGTAGGTCTGGTAGGCTGAATAGGGTCTACATAAATCACTACCCCTATCTGCCCATTAGACAAAACAACTTCATTACCGACATAAAAATTGGTTATTCTATCACAAAAGACTTTAGTTATTTTAGGGTCCAGTTTGCCGAAAGATTCTTTCCATAATAATTCAACTGCGGTATAAGGAGAGTTTTTAACCGAGTAAATACGGTTAGAAGTAAGAGCATCATAAATATCGGCAACTGCAACTACCGAAGCCAAAAAGCTACCGTTATATCCGGATATACCCATCGGGTATCCCGAACCATCTGCTCTTTCATGATGCATTAAAATGGCTTTGGCCACATCCGGGTTAATCCATTCATAATCACTTACTAAGTTATATCCTAATATAGGATGTTTCTTCATTTCTTCAAATTCTTCCGTAGTAAGCTTGCCCGGTTTATTTAAAATAGAATCATCTATAAATATTTTTCCTATATCATGCATTAATCCGGCTATTCCCAATAACCTTATAGTATCATTATCGCACTTTAGCCATCTGCCAATTAATATAGACAAAAGAGAAACATTTACTGAATGAGTAAACAGGTAATCATCTTTATCCTTCATTAACCTCATCTGCCGAAAAAGATCATTAACATCAAATACCTGTTCCAGCAAAAGATTAACCGTTTGATTCATTTCGTCTTTATCTAAAGGTTTACCTAGCTTAGCTTCCAACATAAAAGATTTTACTACATCAATAGATGTAGTAAATACATCTTCAAAGCTTTTCTCGGTTTTAAGCCTTTGGCTGGCTTCAATAACAAAGACTTCGGCAATGTTTCTATTAGCAAAACTATCGAGGTGCTCTTTAGTTAATACCGTACCTTTATTTAAGAGTAATTTAGAATCATACGTAAAAATGTCCTTACCTAATTTTACTCCGGGTTTTAAGCTTGCCACTTTAATTTTTAGCATTACTACTCCCCTTGTATAAATGGATTTAGCTATTTTATTCTACATAGGTTTTAATATTCCTTTTAATCATACTATTAAAGATGGATAAAACAGGGATTAGACCATAAGGGGCTGAATTTAACCTTTAGACCTTGAAAGGTGCACTCTTTTTCCAGCCACTCCGCCATCCAATTGACCATAATTTCCTCGGTTCCCTGATGACCGGCATCAATTATAGCTAAGCCTAAGTCTTCTGCATCCCGGGCTTCATGATATTTTAAATCACCAGTTACTAAAACATCTACTTTTTGCTTTACGGCCTTATCCATTAAACTAGCCCCACTGCCGCTAATAACTGCTACCCTTTTAACCGGCCCGGCCAGATCTCCTACTACCCTAAGCTTATCTATATTAAGTTTAGATTTAACTAGATAAGCAAAATCTTGTAAGCTCATTTCATCTGCTAATACACCTATCCGCCCCATGCTATGGTTTTTCCCCTCATTTTGCAGGGCATATAAATCATAGGCCACTTCTTCATAAGGATGAGCAGCCTGCATAGCTTTAAGTACTTGACCTAAGCGGCTTTGGTAAACTACCGTTTCCAGACGGTATTCCTCTACCTCTTCTAATTGGCCTGACTTACCAATAAAAGGATTGGTCCCTGCTCCCGGTCTAAAGGTTCCCGTACCCAGGCTGCGAAAACTGCAATCAGAATAATTGCCAATATTACCTGACCCGGCTTCATTTATAGCTTGCCTTACCATTTCCACATGGGTAACAGGTATATACACCACTAACTTAATTAACTTATCTTGTTTGCCCAGGTATAATGGTTCAATATTTTCTAAGCCCAGACGGGCCGCTAAAAGCTGATTTAAACCATTTTCACCTGCATCCAGGTTAGTATGGGCAGAATAAACTGTTATATCATTAGCTATTAAGCTTTTAATTAATCTTCCCTGACTATTACCATAGTTAATGGTCTTAATACCTTTAAAAAACATGGGATGGTGGGTTATAATTAACTCGGCCTTAGCCTCTAGAGCTTTTTCTACTATAGTCTGGTCAATGTCTAAGGCGATAACTACATGTTTAACCTCATTATCCAAATTTCCTACCTGCAACCCGGAGTTATCCCATTCTTCAGCTAAGAATAAAGGGAAATGTTTTTCGATAATACTAATAATATCCTTAACTTTAGCTAAGCTCATTTAAAAGTTCCTCCAATCTGTGCATCTTTTCCTGGTAAGCCCTTAATATCATTTGCTCCTTAGTTCCCGAGCTTTCCTCCAGACTTCTGGTTATACCTTCGTATTTGGCTAAGAAACTACGTAAATATTCCCTTTTATACTGGTAAATACCTGCTAATAACAGCGGCCCTATTTCTGCTTCCAAGGGCGTAAGTTCATACGGTTTACCCGCAGGAGTATAGCTTAATATGACAAAAAACTTATTATTCTCAAAAATGACCCTTTCTTCAGTTAATTCCCAGCCCCGCTTACTTAAAATATCCCTTATTACCTGCGGCCGGCTCATGGGCTGCAAAATAAACCGGGCAAAGCTTTCTGCTTTAGCCCAATCACGGGATATGATGTCTGCCATAACATCTCCGCCCATACCGGCAATTATTACCGTAGCTACCTCATGAGGGTTAATTATATCAATACCATCACCTTTTCTTACCTCAATATTATCCCGGTAAGGACTAGTTTCTACAGCCATTTTAGCTCTTTCATAAGGTCCCTCAATTATATCAGTGACAATAGCATAGGGAATTATACTTTTCTCCAACATATACAAAGATAATAAGGCATGGTCAGCCCCAATATCAGCTACCGGCTCATCCCTTATAACCATATCCGCTATAGTCGTTAAACGTTTCAATAACCTCATAAAATACCCCTATTATAATAGTTAAGTATGCTTCGCCGTGATAATCTAGGCAATTCTGATAATACATCTTAACATATTCAAACCCATTAACTAAATAATGCTAAAATAATAAATTTTGCATAAAGGTGAGTAATCTGAGGCTTATATTGCAATACTGATTAATTAGTATAATATTTAACTTAGATTTACTAAACAAGGAGGCAATTGATATGCAAGAGATGAACGTTCAAGCTCTAACTGATGGCCCCATATTAAATAATGGTGTGAAAATGCCCTGGCTGGGCTTGGGGGTATTTAAAACCCAGGAAGGCCAAGAAGTAATCAATGCAGTAAAAGATGCTATAGCTGCCGGTTACCGGAGTATTGATACTGCTGCTTTTTATAATAATGAAAAGGGAGTAGGTCAGGCAGTTCGGGAATGTGGAATCCCCCGCGAAGAGCTTTTTATCACTACTAAGCTATGGAATAGTGACCAAGGTTACGAATCTACCCTTAAGGCCTTTGAAGAAAGCCGCCAAAAATTAGGCGTGGAATATATTGATTTATATTTGGTTCATTGGGCCGTTCCAGACAAGTACCGGGAATCATGGAAGGCCTTGATTCATCTCTATAAAGAAGGAGCCGTCAAAGCCATTGGGGTCAGCAATCACCAAATCGCACATCTTAAACAGATAATAGAAGACACCGGAGTAGTCCCGGCAGTCAATCAGGTGGAATGTCATCCCTTGCTTACCCAGAAAGAACTGCTGCAGTTCTGCCGCCAGCAAAACATTCAGTTAGAAGCATGGAGCCCGCTGATCAGAGGTAATCTGGATAATCCCCTGCTGCTTAATTTGGCGGCCAAATATGGGAAAACTCCGGCTCAAATCGTTTTGCGTTGGGATATACAAAACGAAATCGTGACTATACCTAAATCAGTACATAAAGAGCGCATCATCGAAAATTCACAGATTTTTGACTTTGAACTCAGCTCCGCAAATATGGAGGCCATAGACGGCTTGAATGAAAACAAACGTATAGGGCCTGACCCGGACCAGGTAAATTTCTAAACTACTGCACACTTCCCAGTAGTTATTATGGGCCAGATTTAAGCAATATCATAACCGGAATTTTTCCGCTGCGCGGATAAATTCCGGGATGAACCTTTCCAGTTCTTCCACTATACAGATATCTGAATGCCGAAATATGGCGGCTTCAGGGTCCCGGTTAATTGATACCACGGTTTTGGAGTCCTTCATACCGGCGACATGCTGGGCCGAACCGGATATACCGCAAGCCACGTAAAGCAGCGGGGCCACCTTTTTGCCGGTTACCCCCACCTGGGCATTATACTCAATCCACCCATTATCACATGCGGCTCTGGACCCGGCGATTGCGGACCGATTAAAACAGGAGGCCAGGGAACGTATCATCTGAAGGTTCTCGGCTTTGCCTATACCTCTGCCGGCCGATATGATCACTGCCGCGTGTTCAAGCTCCGTGTTGGACTGCTCTGGAATACTGAATTGTACATTGGCGGTATGTTCCAGATTAATATCTGCCTCAATAAATCTGGTCATCCCGGTTCCGGCCGGTTGATTATATACCGGGAAAGCACCCGGGAGCACCGTGATGATTAAGGGCGATTTTCCTCCTTCATACAGCAAATCAGATTTTCCATGGAAACTGCTCCGGCGGTAGGCTATGCCCTCGCCAGGAAATTCTATTCCACCTACTGAGGTTATACAGCAGCCATCCAGCAGTGCTGCAACCCGGGGAGCATAATCGTATCCGGTGGAGGTATGAGCGATAATAATAATGTCCGGCCTTATCTCTTGGGCTGCTAATAAGGCGGCTTTTTCCCAGCCCTCGCAGGTATATTGGGCCAGACCGGGACTGTTTATTATCAGCAGTTCTGCCCCGGGCCACGAATATGTATCGCTGATAAGACCGGGTAAAACTGCAGTTATTGTAGAATGGCAATGGTCGGCAATCAAGGCTGCACATGAAAATAGTTCATGGGTAACCGGAAGTATCCGACCGTTGCTTTGTTCGCACATTATCATGATCGAATGGCTCATAACCTTCTCCTTTATATCAGTGATTTTTCATGAAGTATCTGCCAAAGTTCCAGAGCCTTTTCCGCCGTAGTTCCTGCCAGCTTTAGACCGGCACGGTCTGCTCCGGTGTCCAAAATCTTTTGCACTGTTTCGCATTTAGTAACAGGCAGGCCCACAGTACTCTTTATCTCCATAATTTCAACCTTCTTGGCCCGCATAACATTGGAAAACGAAGGATACCGGGGCCGGTTAATTCCTGACTGCACCGCAACCAAAGCCGGCAGAGCCAGTTCCATATTACATCGGTGTCCTGAATCAAGCTCTCTTTCCACCTGAATACATCCCCGGACAGCATTAACTTCCAGCTTCATCACGGATGTAGCGGATGGTATTCCCAGCCTGGCGGCTAGCATTGGACCGGTCTGGCCGGACATCATGTCTTCTGACATTACTCCGGTGAGAATCAAATCGTATTTACGGTTACGACAGAATTCGGCGATAAGGTGGGATTTAAGCGAAGGGCTTACATAATCCTCGTGGTCATCGACCAGGTGAAATCCCTGGTCGGCTCCCATCTCTATGCAGCGTTTTATCGCTGCTTTTACCCGCTCGGGCCCAATTGACACGATGTCTATAACCGTTCCCGGAATCATTGCCTTTATCTGCAGTGCTTCCTCAACGGCATGTTCATCGTAACGGTTAATCCAATAAGAGGTGTTCTCACCGTAGGTAGCCCAGGTCTTTTCCTGATTGACCAGGAGCCTTGACTCCTGGTCCGGTACCTGTTTTATACAGACGAGTATGTTCATAAATATTACCCTCAACTTTTATCCTGTATTTATGTTCAGATAATAATGCAGCAGGACAAATATTTATAATAAGAATCTATTCGTCCCTGCGATTTTCTGTAAAATTCCTGCATATGATTTAATATATTCATCATATTTCCGGCCTATAAGAAAGTCAAGAAAAAAAACGGACGTCCGTCCTTTTTTTCTTGACTTTCTTATAAAATTTAATTACTCTGAATTTAGAGGAGAAGTTGTATGAGTGAATTAATTTTTATACGTCACGGTCAGGCCTCATTCGGTACGGGGGATTACGATATCCTTTCCGACCGGGGAAGAGAGCAGTCGGTTCTGGCAGCTCAATATCTATTAAAAACCGACCTGCCATTTGTCCGGGCCTACTCCGGGACACTGAATCGCCAAGTAGACACAGCCGAGACGGTTCTGGATTACATGAAAGCCAATGCTGCTGAAATCCCGGGCTTAAGGAAACTTAACGAGCTGAATGAGTATCAGTTTGAGGAGATAATGCGTCATTACTTTCCCCTTCTGGCTGCGCAGGACGCTTCTCTCCACTCCCATGTGGAAAATGTATACACCGACAAAAGATCTTTTCAGCTCCTTTTTGACCGGGCTATCAACAGGTGGCTTACAGACGATCCAGGCCCAGATGGAATTGAGGGCTGGAATAGGTTTAAAGAGCGGGTCACGGATGCCATAAAACAGATAACAACTGAAAACGATAAAGGCAGCAGAATTTTGATCTTCTCTTCGGGAGGAGTGATTTCTACAGCAGTACATATTGCCACCGGTATGTCCCCCTATGAATCTATCCGCATGGGCTGGGGATTAGTTAACACATCGATTACAAAATTCAGGTTCGGGAGCTCAGGCCTTATTCTGCATTCTTTTAATAGCTACCCGCACCTGGAGAGTTACCAATCAGGTAAATTTATAACCTACAGATAAGGAGGAGCATATGGATTTTGCAGTATCAGACAAGATGGAAACCATTATCACAATGATCAACGAGTTTGTGGACAAGGAACTTATACCCCTGGAACATGATTTTCTTACTAAAGATTTCAGCTTGTTGGAACCGGTAATTGAAGAAAAACGCCAAATGGTCAAACAGATGGAACTATGGGCACCTAATCAAGAAAAAGAATACGGCGGTATGGGGCTTAATCTGGTGGAGCACGGGCTGGTGTCTGAGGCTTTGGGCAGAACTCCCCTCGGCCATTACGTATTCAACTGCCAGGCACCAGATGCGGGCAATATGGAAATCCTGCACAAATTCGGAACCGAGGAACAAAAAGAAAAATACCTGCGGCCATTAGTAGAAGGTAAAATACGGAGCTGTTTTTCCATGACCGAGGTGGAGATGCCCGGCTCTAACCCAGTCATGATGGATACCACCGCCGTAAAAGACGGTGATGATTACATTATCAACGGTCAGAAATGGTACACCTCATCTGCCGACGGTGCTCAGTTCACCATATGCATGGCTGTAACTAATCCGGAAGCTGCACGTTACCTGCAGGCCAGTATGATCATCGTTCCCACCGATAACCCCGGCTTCAATTTAGTGAGAAATATCCCGGTAATGGGACACGCAGGCAGCGGTTATTTCAGTCACGCCGAAGTCTTATTTCAATCGTGCCGGGTTCCCCAAAGCAACCTTTTAGGACCGGAAGGACACGGCTTTGTCATTGCCCAGGAAAGGCTGGGACCAGGACGTATACACCACTGCATGAGGTGGATCGGGGTATGTAACCGGGCCTTTGAGTTGATGTGCCGACGGGCCAACGAACGGATAATTAACCCTGACGGTCAGACCCTGGCTACTAAACAGATTATTCAGGGTATGATAGCAGAATCGGCAGCAGAACTGCAGGCTGCCAAGCTCATGACCCTGCATGCGGCCTGGAGAATTGACAACCTGGGACAAAAAGCTGCCAAGGTTGATATATCTCTGATTAAGTTCTACGTAGCTAACGTAATGCAAAATATTGTGGACCGGGCTCTGCAGGTTCATGGCGGCCTGGGTATGACCGATGATACCATCCTAGCCTTCTTTTTCCGGCATGAACGCGCGGCCAGAATTTACGATGGTGCCGATGAAGTACACAAAATGAATGTTGCTAAAGCCATACTCAAAGAATATGTCTAATAAAATTAAGGATTGATTGACAGCAAATGATATACAACGAATTTAAGAAAATAGTTCATATATCTAAAGAAGAAATTTCAGGCCAAATACTGGAACAGAACCGCGACTCGATTAAGGTTAAGAAGGAAAAGAAAGTAATCGAGAATTTGATAAAGATTATTGACGCAACCCTGGATATCTGCAGTAAAAAGAACTTCCAGGCTATGAGCATCAGGGATCTTTCCGCCGCCTCCGGACTGAGCCGCGGTGCGCTATACTCCTACTTTACTAACAAGGAGGAACTGCTGGTCCTGATACTAACCCAAGGCCGGCAGATCGCATACCGGGTGCTTACTGATCAGATTGCCAACGGCAATGATCCCGCTGAAAAGCTGAGGTTGGCTATTAAATCGCACATATACCTCTCCGAGGCCATGAATACCTGGTTTTACTTCACCTACATAGAAGCCAGGAACTTGCCCAAGGATGAACAGAAGCGGGCCATAGAAAGCGAACTTCAGACCGAGAAAATATTTGTTGATATCATAAATGAAGGCATTGACGCGAAAGTCTTCAAGGATGAAAACGTAGTTCTGGCTGCCTCAGTAATCAAAGCCATGCTCCAGGACTGGTACCTTAAAAGATGGAAGTACAAGAATCGGAAAGTGTCAGTAGACCATTATGCAGACTTTGTAATCCATGTAGCGGAGTCTATTCTGCTTTTGAAATAATTTAGGGGGGGTTTTAGAATATGAGTAATTTGACTGATCGCGCCACATCCATAAGGAGCGGTGAGGAACTTGATACCCAAAAGGTACTGGAATTTTTAAAAGACCATATCCCAAATCTTGACGATGATATTGAGATAAAGCAGTTTCCCAGCGGTTTTTCCAACCTTACTTATTCCGTAAAAGTTGGAGAGCGGGAGATGGTATTGCGTAGGCCGCCATTTGGCAAAAAAGCTAAAACTGCTCACGACATGGGGCGCGAATATAAAATACTCAGCGCCTTAAAGCCCGTTTTTCCCTATTGCCCCCAGCCCCTGGCCTATACCGAGGATGAAACGATCATGGGCTGCCCGTTTTACGTGATGGAGCGCATACCAGGCATTATTCTGCGTAAGGATTTTCCCCCGGAAATAGAAATGAACGCCTCATCAGCCCGAACCTTAAGTGAAAACTTAATTAAGGTACAGCACCAGTTGCATTCGGTGGATTATGTGCAAGCCGGTTTAGCAGACTTTGGCAAACCGGAAGGCTACGTTAAGCGCCAAGTTCAAGGTTGGAGCGGCAGATATAGGGATGCCAGAACTACTGATGCCCCCGACTTTGAGAAGGTAATGCAATGGCTGGACGATAAAATGCCTGGAGAGTCTGGAGTTGTAGGCATAATTCACAACGATTTTAAATTCGATAATGCCGTACTTAATCCGTTTAACCCTACCGAGATAATTGGTATTCTTGATTGGGAAATGGCCACCCTGGGCGATCCATTAATGGATTTAGGTTCTTCGCTGGGGTATTGGGTAGAAAAGGATGATCCGCCTTATATGCAGTTAATCCGCCAGATGCCTACTCACTTAGAAGGCATGTTAACTAGAAAAGAACAATTTGCTTTCTACGGTGAACTAACGGGGATAACCAGCAACTACTTCGATTTTTACTACTCTTTCGGATTGTTCCGTTTGGCAGTCATAGCCCAGCAAATATACTACCGCTTCTACCACGGGCAAACCAAAGACCAACGGTTTGGTATGCTCATGCAGCCCATTAAAGCTTTGGAAAAAACCGCACTGAACATCATCGAAAAATCAGATCTTTAAATAATATAAAGGGGGGAATCACATGATAGTGGATTTCAGTTTAAAAGGAAAAATCGCTGTAGTGACCGGCGCCAGCCGCGGTATTGGAGAAAGTATAGCTAAAACACTGGCCGAATATGGCGCGGAGGTCATCATAACCAACAAAACCATGGAAGGCTTGCCCGAGGTTGAGGAAGCCATTCGGGCTGCGGGCGGTAAAGCAGTAGCCAAAACGTGCCACAACGGTGTTTCGTCTGATATCGAGGACCTGTTTAAGTTTATTGAATCAACCTATGGAAGACTTGATATACTAGTGAACAATGCCGCCATGAACGTCTATTTTGGCGGAATCATCGATGCCACAGAAGACGTATGGAATAAAACCATGGATGTGAACTTGAAAGGCACCTTTTTAATGTGCCAGTACGGAGCCAGACTAATGATGAAAAACGGCGGCGGCTCCATAATCAACGTCGCCTCGGTTAATGGCATAAGACCTGCTATGATGCAGGGAGTATACTCGGTGACCAAAGCCGGGGTTATCGCCTTAACCAAATCCTTTGCCAAAGAGCTGGCCCCGGCTAAAGTAAGGGTAAACGCCCTGCTTCCCGGACTCACAGATACCAAGTTCACCTCGGTAATGGTGCAAAACGATGAGCTGATGGAAAACGTTCTGCTTCCGCAAATACCGCTGCACCGGCCTGCCCAACCCAACGAGATGTGCGGAGCCGTACTTTATCTGGCCTCAGACGCCTCATCTTACACCACCGGAGCCACCATAGTAGTTGACGGAGGGCTTCTGGCTTAGACTTTCTTCTAGCTGGATTATATATAAAATCAGTAAACGGTATCCGCCTTGGGGCAGATACCGTTTATGCTTTTTTGATACAGTTATCATCACAGGCTGGCGTTGTATGTACGTTAGAATCTTTTTATAAATATCTGTCCGTATCTCTTGCACCGTAAAGGAAACGGCGAACCTCCATCACATCGTCTATCACAACATAATAAACAACATAGTTTCGGATATAGATACGGTAATAAGGATATTTTCTTTTCTTTGCGGAACGATATGGCTCAAAAGCGACGGGGTTGTCTAAGCGTTCTAATATTGCTGCTTGCACATCTTCTGCTAACCGTAGGGCTGCATCTGGATTTTTGAGCATATTTGTAATGTATCTTACCGTCTGGACTAAGTCTTGTTCAAATAACGGCAAATATCGGAGTTGATATTTCTTATTTTCCATTTACCGCATTCCTCACATTGCGAAAGACTTCTTCATGGGAAAGCCGTTCTTCTGTAACTTCTGCCATTTTATCTGCTTCGTCCAGTTTCATTTCAATACTGTCTGTAAGGTATGCGTACTGCTCCAAGCTTAGAACCACCATAGCACCATATCCGTTTTTGGTAAGATAAACTGGCTTTCCTTCATTAACCATTTCCTCAATTTCCGGGAATTTATTTCTAAGGTCGGAAACAGGTCTTATCTGAATCATATATAACACCCTCTTCGCTTTTATTTTATCTTAATTTTATCACAATATTGTCAAAATTACAATGCAACTTTATCTGGCTTCTACCAGTAAATCGATAAGAGAACAGCCGAAATCAAAATATTAGTACCCATTACACAAAAGAAGTCAGACTATATCTCTATGTCCTTGCGGGTCTAATTGTATTCTATAATTTTTATAGTATAATAAATATATAATATTGATATGGGGGAGTTATGCATGTTAATAAAACCATCTACAACTTTAAGAAATGATTATAATCAAATATCCAATTTAGTTAAGGAAACCTCAGAACCAATTTATATCACCAAAAATGGTGAAGGTGATATGGTTATAATGAATATTGAAGCTTTTCATCGAAGAGAAAAATTACTTAATTTAAAAGAAAAACTGCTTATAGCTGAAGAGCAAAGAATTAGAGGTGAAAAAACTTATTCTTTAAATGAAGTTAAAAACAAATTACAGGGGAAAATCAATGGAGAATTATAAAGTTGAATTTTTGCCTGAAGCTTACAAAGATTTAAATGAAATTTTTGATTATATTTTACTAGATAGTCCTGCTAACGCCCAAGCCACGCTTGATAAAATAATAAATTCCATAGAAAAATTAGAGGCTTTCCCTTTAATCGGAAAGCAATTAATTAATGAACATCTTAACTATTATCAATTTAGGATGATAATAGTCAATCCCTATATAGTTTTCTATAGATTTATTCACGATAAAATATATATTTATAGAATTTTACACGGTACTAGTGATTATATGAATATTCTAGAGGATATTTTATAGCCAAACAAAAACAAACTCGCGCAAGGGGCTAAATTGCTTACTTTCCTACGGAGGATTAATTTGTTAGCTTACTAACAAGTTAGCTCATGATTGGGGTTATTCAACTATGCTATCCGTCACTTTGGCTAAAAGGACGACACGACGGTTTTTATTTTAGGTATTTGCAAATAAAAAGAACCATTTCCCTGTGTTCCTAAATCGATTCAACCGATGCGATAAGAATATCAATAACCTCTTTAACTATGTCTTCGGGAACCTTTTCCACAAAGACAATCCCCCGTGCTGACACATCTAAAGACTTAGCCTTATCACACATAATCACACCAGTTGTTTTTGTTCTCTTATCCAAGGAAACATGAAGGGGGAAACCCCTATCCGTATTAGTAATTGGGCAAACAATGGCAAGCTTAGTAAATTGATTAAAAGTATTATTACTTACAACAAAAGCAGGTCTTCTGCCTTTTTGTTCGCGACCGATCTGGGGATCAAACTCCAGGAATATAATGTCGCCCTGTTCAGGTATATAATCCATCACCAAATCTCCTTACCCACGGGCTTTCCTGTATCCCATTCCTGGCAAGTATAATCACCTTCGTATTCAGCAATACGCTCTGCCAAAGTCTTGCGTTTCCTCACTGGAATAATTAGAACATTGCCTTCTTGAACTCTAATCTCCACTTGATCACTTTCTTGAAGTTTAGCCTTTTCCAAAATACTCTTGGGGATGCGCACCGCTTGGCTATTTCCCCATTTTTGAATTGTCGTATACACTTAAATCACCCCTTAAATAAGTATATACCCGGTATCTACTGATGTCAATTTAAAAACTATCTCCTTATTTTTATTATTAAATACTACGAATCACCCCAAAACTAATACCAGTCAATCGTTCAAGTTGTCTTATAGGAATAATATATGTCATGGGAAACTATTGCGGCCATTCATGAAGTGCAAAAAATGAAATATGCCCCGAACAAAAAGCTATATTCCAGCTTTGAACAGGTGTACCCCTTAAGTGATAATTCAATCAGAAGGTTAATAAGAATAATTCAAGCCATAGAGTCGGAAGAATCTCAAGAGTAAGTAACCAGAAGATTCTTTTTTTCATATTCGAGGGTATTTAGGCCTCAAGTAGGATAACACCAGGAGTTTTGCCATATTAGCAGCAGGAAATATCTCCTGCATGATTAGGGAAACATGTAATATAATTACCCATTTTAGCCCCAAAGTAAAGGGATGACTTAACTCCGTCTCCGCACCTTTTTAGTCCTCAGTAAGTCGTCATCATAGTATATTAGGTGAAGTCCGCAGTATCTCTGGTTATAACTATGTCAGGCATAACTTTCCGTTTTCATTCTAACTCCTTGATTAGACCTGTTTTATATAATTTCTATTACTTGTACTACACTATTTTCCTTCTATATTTTTATTAGATAAGGTGCTTATAATAAGATTATATTTTTATAAGAGCTAGCTTTTAGCAACCAAAAAAGAACCGGGAAGGGATAAGAGGAATCGCCTCTAATCCCTTCCCAGGTTCTATAAAGGGGTGAATATAGAAGGACTCTTGGTGATTTTATTAGTGTCCACATCCATCATGGTCATGATGTTGATGTTCCTGACATACGGAACCACTGGACTGTAAGATTCCTTGCAAATATGCTTTAACTACATCTTGAGCCTGACCTCTAGCTCCGGTTATAACTTTAATGCCTTTTTCATTAAATATATCAATAGCCCCGGCGCCCATACCGCCGGATATAATAACATTTACACCTATATCATTTAAGAAGTTAGGTAAAAATCCCGGTTTATGCCCTGGGTTGGGAATAGATTCGCTCTTTACAATTTGATCATTGTCTACCTCAAAGATATTAAAGTTTTCACAGTGTCCAAAATGTTCGGTTACCATATTTCCTTCACTGGCAATTGCTATTTTCATTAGAAATTCCTCCCCTATTTTAAAAGTTAAATAAGACTTCCATAGTTTGGTCATAGACAGCTTTAGCTGCCCGCCCGGCGGCGCAATCAACCTCTGCAATGCTTTGACCATTATTAACAGCTTTTATGGCCTCTCTGTCAAAGGGCACTTTGCCCACCAAAGGCAATTTAAGCTCTTGGCATAATGCTTCAATCTTGCTGGTATTCTGGGGGTTAGTATCGTATTTATTAATACAAACAACGCATTTAACCTGAAATTTTGCAGCAGTATCCAGAATCCTGCGCATATCACTAATGCCTGATAGAGATGGTTCTGTTACTATCAGCACCATATCCACCCCACTTAAGGAAGCTATAACCGGGCAGCCTATCCCGGGAGAACCGTCAATAATAGCTAATTCAACATCACGAGCCGCTCCTTGCATCTGCTTTTTAACTTCCGTGACTAACTTACCTGAATTACCGCTGCCCATTTTTAGCCGGGCCGTGGAAAATATCTCCGTATCCTTATATAGCATTAGCTCACCGGCCACAGCAGGCTGCATATTTATGGCTTCAACTGGACATATCTTTTCACAAACTCCGCAACCTTCACAAGCATAGTAATCTACTTGGTAATTATCCTTAATGTAATTTATGGCATTAAAACGGCAGCTTTCCTTACATATGCCGCAAATAATGCATTTTGAAGCATCTATGCAGGCTTTATCCATCCCATAATAATCAACCTTTTTAGATTGAAAGGGCTGGTCTATCAATAAATGAAGATTAGGAGCATCTACATCACAATCTGCATAAGCCTTAGCTTGGGCCAGTTTAATAAAAGCACCGGCCATGGTAGTTTTTCCAGTTCCTCCTTTGCCGCTAAGAATTAAGAGTTGTTTCATGGTACATCTCCTTTGTAATCACTCCAAGCAGTTCCCCGAATAGTTCTTGATATGCCTGCTTTTCTTTAGCCGCAATCAAAGCATTAGAATTTAAAGTGGCTAAATCGGAATTAAACGGTATTTGGCTTAAAATCTTAATCTCATGTTCATCACAAAATTCTTCCACCATATTGTCTCCTTCGAAGCATTTATTCAATACTACTCCACAAGGTTTATCAAAAAGCTGCACTAACTCATAAACCATTTGCAAGTTATGCACCCCAAACCGGCTAGGTTCTGCTACCAGAATACAATAGTCCGCCTCTTTGATACTTTCCATAACTGTACAGGCACTGCCCGGTGGGCAATCAGTAACACTTAATTCCCCATCACTTAAGTTATTATTGACCAGCTTTTCTATGATAGGCACCCCGGTAGCTTCTCCCGGATTTAGTATACCTGTCATTACCGTTACCTTATCAGATAGGCCTTTTTTAATTACACCTATCGGTTTATCTTTTTCCTTTAGAGCCCTGACCGGGCAAAAAATAATACAACCTCCGCAGGAATGGCATATATCCTCAAAAACAAATAATTTATCTTTAATTAAAGCTAGAGCATTAAAGCGGCAAAAATCTACACATATCCGGCAGCCAGTACATCTATCATTATCAACTACCGGTATTTTGACGGTTATATCTTCACTGGATTCTTCCTGAGGTTTAAAAAATAAATGGCCATTAGGTTCTTCCACATCACAATCTATATAAAGAGCTTGTGGTGCTGCGGCGGCTAAGTTTACCGAAACAAAAGTTTTTCCCGTACCTCCCTTCCCACTAAGCACTGCTATTTTCATTTATTTTCCTCCCTGATTATGGTAACCAGCATGAATATCTTCCAGTAAAGATAATTTTCCTTCCATAAATGCCTTGATATTGTCTAAAATCGAATCACCTTGATTCTTATACATTTTAATGTCCGCTTTTTCTATTACTTTAGCGGCATTTTCGCCGCATTGAGGGGTGATTAAAGCCTCAGCACCTGCATCACTTATAAATTGGGCCGCCTTAATCCCGGCTCCTCCCTGACTGGCTGCAGCCTTATTATCTAGAAATGTACCCTCGTTTTTATCAGTTTCATAAATTAAAAAATACGGAGTTCGCCCGAATGAAGAAGCAATTTTGCCCTTCATAGAATTTTCATCAACCGGCAGCGCTATTTTCATAAAATCTAATCCTCCTCGTTTAAGTCCACATTACGGCAACCTCTACCCAGCCTTTGCCCATGACCGCACCCTTGTTTACGGCAACGCCCACATCGATGTATTCTCTCATTTTCGGTATATAGCTGGTAGTCGCCGCCTTCTATTTTGAGTATTTTTCCGTTAACTAAAGCATCGGCAATTTTTTGCCGGGCATCAATATAAATCCTTTGTACAGTAGTACGAGCCACGTCCATGCGTTCGGCACATTCTTCCTGCATCAAGCCTTCCCCGTCTATGAGCCGGATAGTTTCATATTCCTCTACCGTCATTATTATGAGATTATCTTCGGTCAGTGGCGCATCAAGCGGCCCAAACAAATTGCTTTCAGGAATACAGCATACTTTTCTCCATTTCCTAGGTCTGGCCATAATTATCACCTCCCATAACAAGGACAGATATCAAGGATAATATTTCCCTTATATCTAGTTAAATACTCTAAATACCCTCTAATTGTTGGTTAATCTTTTCCAACCTGGCTTGTAATAATTTCTTTTCTTCAGTAAGAAAAGATTTTTTATCTGCATTTGCTCGGCAAAATCCTCTGTTCCTTCTGGAGCCTGCGCCTAATCCTCTGCCACCGCTTAAACCCCGGCTATTATCAGCCTGATTTGCACTACGGCAAAAACCTAGTCCTCTAC
>JAEWZB010000107.1 GCA_023395515.1 Bacillota bacterium | reverse complement strand
ACTTAGCCGCTTATAATATGAGTTTAGCGGAAAAAGAAGGTTTAGACATAGTAACCTTATGCGGAGGTTGTACTAATATTTTTAAGCAGGTAAAACATGCCTGTGACACTAACCCGGAGAAGCTGGCAGAACTTAACGGCAAACTTCATGAAAGGGGCCTGGAATTTAACAATAAAGTAAAGGTACAGCACTTATGGGAAGTTTTACATGAAAACTATGAAGAGTTGGCCAGTTTGGTTAGCCGCCCCTTAAGTTTGAATATAGCTATGATGTATCCTTGTCAAATATTTTATCCTGCGGAGGTTATGGAATTTAGCCACTTGCAAGCCCGGCAGACTATAGAAAAGTTGGCCGGTTTGGCTAAGAGCAATATTGTTCATTATCCGCAAGAATTTGAATGCTGCGGTTCATCACTAGTTAATGTTAAGCCTGATATTGCCTATAATCTGGGCAAAAACCGTTTAGAAGCCCTGGAAAAGCAGGAGGCCGATGTGATAATAACTGCCTGTGGCAACTGCCATGTCTTATTAGACCGTATGCAAAGAGAATATCACCCAGGCCGGCAAATTCCAGCTATGTTTATTTCGCAGCTTTGGGGCTGGTTATTGGGATGGCCTAAAGCTGACTTAAAAATTAAAAGTCCTTTATTACAGCGGGTGATGCAAAATGTTTGAGAATTGTATTCAGTGTGGTTTATGCCGGGATGTTTGTTTAATTGAGAAAATAGGCTATGAATCTTTAGTTACTTTTTCCAGCGGGGCCAGTGATAAGGAGTCACTAGCTTGGATATGTGCCAACTGTTGGCAGTGTCAGGAAGAGTGTCCCCAAGGGGTTAATATTATACAGGAAAAACACCGTATGCAGCGGGAGCTTCCCCATCCTCCTGCCATTAAAAATGGACTGAATAATATTAGACAATGTGGATATTGTCTGCCTATAAGCAGGGAGCTTATAGAGGCAAGAATTCAAGAAGGTTTAAGCGAGTTTGAACTATTAAATCCCCAGTTGATTAGCAGTCTTTTAGATTGAAAAATAAATAAGTCAAATATTCTCCGAGTCTTTTTGTCTAAGGGCCGGTGCCTATGAGAATAAGACCTGGGTTTTGCCCACGGGGTATGTCGGGAAACTGATGTGCCTGCCATAATCGTAAAGGAGGTTAGCTATAGGAATTCCTGACCTTTGCGATATAGTCAGGAATTTTGTTATCTAATAAGTGATTCCACTGCGAAAAGGTATAATTCGGTAGTTAAATGTATAAATATTCCGTCACCGGACTTCGCATGGGATACACCAACTGCTTGACTCAAGAAGAAAGGGGTACACTCCTATTCACCATCCTTGGTTCAAAGTCGTTCGAGCCTCGTCCGTGAGGCTCGCCCCCTTTTTTCTTGAGCCTTCGCAGGGTGTATCTCCATGCTTCATCCAACGGCTCCTGCATATTTACACATTTAACATGATTAATTTGAGGTGGAATCCATAAGTGAATTTTAGCAGTGAGAGGAGGCGGGGTTAATGGAAGCAACGGGAGTTATATTAGCTGGTGGCAGCAGCAGCCGTATGAAAGTTAATAAATCTTTTGTGGAAATTGAGGGGCAACCTTTGATTGAAATAGTTTTACATAAGTTAATTAAAGCTTTTAAGGAAACTATTATTATAACTAATGAGCCCGAACTTTATCAATATTTAGGGATACCGGTATATACCGATATCTACCCGCGCCGGGGGCCCATAAGCGGAATTCATGCCGCAGTTCATCATGCCTCTTTTCCTCTGGTATTCGTACAGGCTTGTGATATGCCTTTTATGAGTATGGATTTAGCTAAATATTTAGTAGATAAGATTGGCACTTATGAGGCAGCCGTGCCATCTTGGGAAGAGGGCATAGAACCTTTAGCCGCAGTTTATGCCAAATCTTTGGAAAATAAAATGGAACAATTTCTTATTGAGGGAAAGCAGAAAACCACTAAAGCGGTTAAGTCATTAAATTATTTGCCTGTTTATACCGGCGAATTGCAGCAGTTTGGGAACCCCCGGCGGATGTTCTATAATATCAACGATCCTTTAGCCCTGCATGAAGTCAGGCTGAAATTAGATGCTTGATCTGCTCTGAAAGGAAGGGGGAATACTATGGATTTATATAACCTGGGTTATGTTAGTTGGTGGGAATCTCAATGTTATTATCATGCTCTGGCTCATCTGGGCCGGGAAGGATTAATCATCTGTGCCCCGGATTCCCCTTATGTGTGCTTAGGGCTACACGATGATTTTAGTCAGGAAATCGACTTAACTAATTGTAATGCAATGAACCTGCCCATTTTACGCCGGGAAGTAGGCGGGGGCGTAGTGTATCTGGATAAGAGGCAAATTTTTTATCAATTAGTTTTAAATCAAGATAATAAGAGCTTACCTTTCAGACGCGATTACTACTATCCCACCTTTTTAAAAGCACCGATTGAAGTATATCGAAAGCTGGGAATACCGGCTGAATATAAGCCACCCGCCGACCTTACTGCTGAAGGGGCTAAGTGTTCAGGTAATGCTGCCGGTGATATAGGCTTAGGCGTAGCTTTTGTAGGAAATATTTTATTGAACTTTGATTATACGGTCATGGCTAAGCTCTTAAAGGTTCCTCATCCTTTTTTTAGGCAGTACCTGGAGGAGTCTATGCGCAATAATATGACTACCCTAGCCGACTGGAGCAATAATATTCCTACTTATGAACAAGTAGCTGATCTGTTGGGCCATGAATATGCCCAAGTTTGGGGGGAATTAAAGCTTAAAGAACCCGACCAGGAGCTAAAAGATACGGCACTCAAACTGCGTGATAAATTAACGGGTGCTAAGTGGCTGGCTAAGCCGGGACGTAAAACTGTTAAGCGTAAAGTGAAGATTTCTGAAGGTCTTTATTTGCATGAAGGCCGTAAAAAGTCAAAGCTTTTTGCGGCTTTAGTACGTGATGACCATATAGAAGAATTTTATTTATTAAGTAATAATTCGGAAATAGATGAAGAAATACCGGCTTATAAAGGCAGGTTATGGTCAGAGGAGTTTTGGGAAGAGATTTCATAGAAAATTAAGGAGGTTTTAAGTAATGAATATACAAGAATATAAAGTTCCTGATGACTTACTATATGATAAGAAAAATTATTGGATTAAAATGCAGGGTGATGAAGCTATTATCGGTTTAACTGATTATGGACAAAGTACTATCGGTGATATTCTCTACATCGAATTAGAAGAAGCCGGTAAAGCTGTAGCTTGCCGTGATGAGTTAGGGTCAATCGAAGCCGGCAAATGGGTAGGCAAAATCTATGCACCCCTTGATGGTACTACTAAGGAAGAAAATAAAGAGGTATTAAGCAAACCTCGCTTAGTTAATAGTGATCCTTATAAAAATGGCTGGCTCATGCGGCTTAAAATAGAAGACCTTAAAGAGACTATAACCTTGATGAATAGTGAGGAATATAAAGCCTGGATGGATGAACAAATACTTAGGGAGCAGGAGGAAAATATATGAGTAGTAGTTGGCGTTTTATAGACAGCGGCTCTAAACGGGCTGCCTATAATATGGCAGTGAATAAGGTGATAGTAGAAAGCATTAACCAAAAAACTGCGCCTAATACTTTTCTTTTTTCGAATTTTCATCCTACGGTTCTGGTAGGTTATCACCAATCAGTTAGTCTGGAAATAAAAGAAGATTACTGCCGTGAGAACGGTATTGATATAAACCGGCGCATTACCGGCGGCGGTGCTATATATATGGGTGAAGACCAGTTAGGATGGGAGATATTTGCGCTTAAAGATACCCCGGGAATACCATCTAAAATTGAAGAATTATACCCTTTGATGAGTGAAAGTGCCATATTAGGACTTAAGAAATTTGGGATTGAGGCTAAATATCGTCCGAAAAATGATATCGAAGTAGAGGGACGTAAAATTTCCGGTACCGGGGGAATGGAAGTGGGGGACGCCTTTTTGTTTCATGCTTCTCTTTTAATCGATTTTGATGTAGATACCATGATGAAATGTTTGCATCAGCCGGTACAAAAACTGCAAAATAAACAACTGGACTCCTTTAAGCAAAGAGTTACCTCTATGCGGGAAATATTAGGATATGTACCGCCCCTGGAAAAGGTGAAAGAAGCTCTGGCCCAAGGCTTTGCAGAAGTATTAGGTATAACTTTGGAGCCGGGCATTTTAAGTCCGGGGGAAAACATGTTGTTAGATAAATATTTGCCTATGTTTGAATCAGATGAATGGGTTTATGGCAAACGGGTTATAAACCGAGATGTTTCATCATCGGCCGTAGATTACAAAACTGAGGGCGGGCTGATCAGAGTTAATCTGGGCTTAGATGTGGAGCGGGAAATAATTAAAGATATTTTCATTACCGGTGATTTTTTCGCTTATCCTTCCCGCAGTATTTTAGATTTAGAAGCCGGCCTGAAAAATGCTAGCTGCTTACCTCAGGATGTAAAAAATAATGTTACCAAATTTTTCGCGGAAAACACCACAACTATTCCCGGAGTTATACCGGAAGATTTTATTAGTGCAGTATTAATGGCGATTGATCAGGCTAAGGCCGCCAGCTGTTAATATTTTAAAGGAGGCAAATTATATGCAAGATATATCTGCAAGTCCGGAATATATTCAGACCAGTTTAGCCGGGGCTATGTGCCTGGGACTGGAAAGAGGAAAATTTTTGCGCAATGCCAGGAGCACTTGCCTTAATCTACTTTTAACCTATAGTTCAGGATGCCGGGCTGCCTGTAGTTACTGCGGTTTAAACCGCTACCGGGAAATAGATAGCAGCCAAACTTTTATCCGGGTAAAATGGCCCACCTATGCTCTGGAAGAGGTCATACATCAATTGCAGGTACATAAACACCCTTTTAAAAGAATGTGTTTATCTATGATTACCCATGCTAAGGCCGTAGAAGATAGTTGTGCCATTATTGCTAAGTTTAACCGCGAAATTAAAGATATTCCAATAAGCGCCTTAATTTCACCTTCGGTAATGGAGGGGAAAAAAGATTTATTAAGGCTTAAAGAAGCAGGAGTGGAGCGCATAGGCATAGCCATAGATGCAGCTACTCCCTCATTATTTGAAAAATTCCGAGGCAGAGAAGTCGGGGGGCCCCATAAATGGGAGAAGTATTGGCAAACTATTGAGGAAGCAGTAGAAATTTTCGGCCCCTATAAGGTAGGAGCTCATTTTATAGTAGGCCTGGGTGAAAGTGAACAAGAGATGGTAAATATCATTAGCCAAGCTTATGAACGTAAAGTCTTAACTCATTTATTTTCCTTTTATCCTGAAGCGGGCAGCCCTATGGAAAACTATCCCCAGCCTTCCATGGGACAGTATAGGAGAATTCAATTAGCCCGGTACTTGATAAATGAGGTCTGCATTAACCCGGCTATAATTGAATTTAATAAGAACGGACAGGTTATTGATTTCGGAATTGACCTTGAAGAGTTCCTGCCAAGCGGTTTAGCTTTTATGACTTCAGGCTGTCCGGGCGCAGATGGTAAGGTAGCCTGTAATAGGCCTTTTGCCAATGAAAGAGTTAATCAGCCTTTACGTAATTATCCTTTTGTACCTGATGAGGATGATATGAGTATGGTACGCAGCCAATTGTGGGAAGGTCTGGAACAATGACCGGGAACTTACCGGAGTTAATCGCTAAAGCTTGGGCAGTTAAAGCTAACCGGGACCAACAAATATCCTTTTTTATGCCAGGGGCTAAAAGGTATAGCAACCGATTTTATACTAACCGGAAACAATCCTTTGTAAACCTAAGTGTAACGGGAACTGCTTGCAGCTGTAATTGTGACCATTGCGGGGGCAAGCTGCTGGAAACTATGATTTCTGCCCCTGCTCCTGAAAAATTCAGGCAGGTAGTAGAGCATCTCCATCGCCATAATGGTGAAGGAATATTAGTTAGCGGAGGAGCTAATCATAAAGGGGAAGTTCCCTTGCTGCCATTTTTGGAGGAGATAAAATATGCTAAAGACCTGGGATTAAAAGTTGTAGTACATACCGGCTTGCTGGATAGGGAAAACGCCCGGGGATTAAAAAAAGCTGCTATAGACCAGGTGCTGATTGATGTGATAGCTGATGAAAATACTATTAAGTCCGTATATCACCTGTCCTTACAACCGCAGGATTATTTAACCTCATTGCAAATTGCCGGGGAAGCCGGACTATCTTTAGCTCCCCATGTGGTAATCGGGCTCCATTACGGTGATATAAAAGGTGAGTATAAGGCTTTGGAAATGATTAGGCAAGTGGAGCCTAGTGCCTTGGTTTTAATCGTAATTACTCCCCAACCGGGGACGGTTATGGAAAATATAAAACTGCCGGATTTAGATAAAGTTACTGATATTATAGCCCGGGCCCGTAATGAATTTCCCCGCTCACCGGTTACTTTAGGTTGTGCCCGGCCTTACGGGCGGTACAAAAAAGAGCTGGAAAGAATAGCGATAGATTGCGGTCTGGATGGTATTGCTTATCCAGATGAAACTACTTTTATATATGCACAGAATAAAGGCTTAACGGTGAATGTATCAGAACTTTGCTGCAGTCTTATAGGGGATATATAGGAAAGTAATAAGGCTTTAAAAACAAAAATATGATATAGTATGAGTGTCCCGAAAAGCTTAAGTTCGGGACTTTTCTCATTCACCATAGCCCTTTAGTTAGGGGGGCTTGGGATGAGTCTACTCTTACCTGACCATATAGTTTTGGGGAGGGTGAATTATGAACTATACAGCCTTTATGGAGTATTTCAATCAAAATGATATATTCAGTTTAAAGAACCATATGAAAATAGTAAAAATGGAGGAGGGGTATGCCGAAGCTGAATTAGATTATAAACCGGTACATAGTAATTTTATGGGTACCCTTCATGGGGGAGCTCTTTCCGCACTGGCAGATGTTGCCGCCGGAACCTCCATAATTTCATTCGGTAAAAATTGTGTCACCCTTAATGCCAATATTAGTTACATTAAAAAAGCTCAGCCGGGTAAAATCAGAGCTATAGCCCGAGCTGTAAATTGCAGCAGACATATTGGGAGTACTGAAGTGAGGATATATGATGAGGAGAATACCTTAGTTTGTTTTTGCTCTTACAGTATGTATATTACCGACCAAGATGCTATTTTTTAGGTTCTCCCCTAGAGATGGGGAGTTGATCTTTTAAAGTGATCTCCTGCCTAATAAAAAAGCAACGGCTTTTAAGTTTTCCTTAGCCCAAACTTAAAAGCCGTTCTCGTTTTCTGCATTTCTGATTTACTTTTTACCTAAATAAGGAAGAAGAGTTTTAATCAATTTAATTATTAATTCCTGCTCTGTAGTTGAACATCTATTAAATAAGGTGTTAAGCTCCCTGCTTCTATTATTTTCAGCAACCGCGTAGGTAGCGGAATCTTCTTGAACCTGATGAGAGTCATAATTATTAGCTGCATAAATAAGATAATCTAACGATAAATGTAAACTATCAGCTATATTAACTAAAACATTCAGACTCATCTGACGTTCTCCACGTTCCAGCTGTCCGATATAATAATCCGAAAGTGCTATAAGTTCTGCGAATTCTTGTCGGGAAAGCCCCAGTCGTTCTCTTTCTTGACGGATTCTTTGTCCAATAGCTTTATTATCAAGCAATTATATTCACTCCCCTATTTAATTTACTTTATCTGACTTTGGAACAAGATTACATCTGCTGACAGCACGAAAAGAATGTTTGCTAGCAGCAAACATTTACGGTAAAATTATTTTTGAGTTGCTTAGGGGAGGGGAACCGAGGTGAATAAAAAAGATAAAATTGAAATAGCCAGGAGCATTCTTAATAATGCGGTAAATATAAATATAAGCCAAGATATAATTTTAAAAATCAGCCAAAAACTGGATAAGTATATTGTTGATTATTACCTTAATAATGATGAATCTAAAGACTGGAAAAAGGGCAGTTCCAGCCATAAAACTGATTCTAAGCCAGGAGAGTAGTTAGTAGTTTTTTCTAAAAGAGTTCTAAATAGCAAGTAGGTAAATGATATAATATAGGGAATTATATTAATAAGACTAAAATATCCTTATTAAATAAAAACTATATTACATCAGTCAGGAAAGGACAGACCTATTTTGCTTATTCAATTATTAGTATTAGTGGTGTTGATTTTGCTCAATGCCTTTTTTGCGGCCTCGGAAATAGCCCTTATATCACTTAATGATAATAAAATAAAGCTTTTGGCCGACAAGGGTGACAAAAAAGCCCAAATGTTAGTTAACTTATTAGAGGAGCCGAGCCGCTTTCTGGCTACTATCCAGATCGGTATTACTCTGGCCGGGTTTTTAGCCAGTGCTTTTGCTTCGGAAACTTTCGCCGGAAGGCTGGTAGCCTTATTGCATGCTTTGGGAGTATCTGTATCAGCCGGGGTATTAAAGCCCATTGCTGTGGTAGTTATTACGGTAATTTTAGCTTATTTTACTTTGGTTTTAGGGGAATTAGTGCCCAAAAGAATGGCTATGCAAAAATCAGAACAAATAGCCCGGTTTTCAGTTAGAGCTTTAACCATTTTATCCTATACAGCCGCTCCTTTTGTGAGGCTGCTAACTGTTTCCACTAATTTCTTTATCAAAGTATTTGGCGGTGATCCTAATGCTGATGAAGAAAATATTACTGAAGAAGAAATCAGGATTATGGTGGATGTGGGAGAACAAAAGGGAACTATTCAGGAAACGGAAAAGAAGTTCATACATAATATATTTGATTTTGATGATACTAACATTTCGGAAATTATGACCCATAGAACTGATGTCATTGGTTTACCGGTAGAATTAAGTTTAGCCGAAGTAATTGATAAAATCAGTACTGCTAAATATACCAGATTCCCGGTATACCAGGATTCTCTGGATAATATTATAGGAATTTTGCATGTTAAAGATTTACTTAGATGTATAAATCTTAATGGCAATAATGGCTTTGACTTGGCTCAAATAATCAGAACACCTTACTTTGTGGCAGAAAGTAAAAAAGCTGATGAGTTACTCCAGGAGTTGCAGAAAAGCCACCTGCATATGGCGGTAGTAGTTGATGAATATGGCGGTACCGCCGGAATTGTTACTATCGAAGATCTATTAGAGGAGATTGTAGGCAATATCGAAGATGAATATGATAATGATGATAATGAATACGAAAAAATTGATGACAATACCTATATTTTTAATGGCATCATAAGCCTGGATATGGTAGAAGAAGTTTTAGGGGTAAGTCTTCCGGTGGAAGAATATGACACCTTAAGCGGATTCTTAATTGGTCAATTAGGCCGGATTCCGGCTCCAGGTGACCAACCTATTGTGGAGTTTGAAGATATAGTATTTAAAATAGAAGAGGTATACTCCCAGAGGATTGCTAAAGTTAAGAGCTGTAAGATATAGATTCTAGCAAAAAATGCTACTATTCTTAGTAGATACCCGTCACTATAAACAAGTGGCGGGATTTTTTGTTAGAGGTGTTATTTAAAGTCCTCGCAAGATTTGAATGAGAATATTTCCATACTATTGAAAAATAATAGATTAATGACGGAGTATTGGGAAGAAACGTTAGGAACTAGGGAAGCGTCTATAGTTTTCGATGATGAAGAAAGGTCAATTGTGCTACGAAAATATGGAACAGTTGAATTTAGCGGGACTTGCGATGTTAAGCCGATGCAACCGGGAGGGGTTAATACTGAGTAAAGGCACAGTTCATACGAGCCGGGTTAATTACCCGGCTCTTTCAATTACTCATGAATGCCAAGTTGTTGTTTCAGGGCTTGTTGTAGGAGTTGGGAGAAATTTACGTTATTTTCTTCGGCTAATGAGTTTAGCCATGCTGGTATCGTTAATGTTTTTTTTATGGACTTATTACCATGTTTTTTAGAGTATTCATCTAAATCAATATTTATTAGACTTACAAAACCGTTATCGTATTCGTCTGCAACTATGTTAATAATGTCTGAGGATTTAGGTATTTGTTGCTTTTCCTCTTCAATCAAATATAATAACCATCCGGAAGCAGCATCAATAGCCATATCTATAGCATCAGATAAGGTATCACCTTCAGTTATACAACCTGGTAGATCAGGGAAGGTTACGGTATAGCCTCCTTCTTCACAAGGATAAAAACAGGCTGGGTAAATTAATTTCACTATTAAAACCTCCTTTGTTATCATTTTCAATATTTTAATACTTCCTAACAAGGCGGAGACTTATTTAAGCCCTGCTTGTTTGAGAATAGAATTTACAGTTTTAATTTTTAAATCTTTATTATGATATGGTATTGTTACTTTTCCGGGTTTAGCTGGGTGTATGTAATAATAATGCGAACCAGTTGTGTAAGAGTACTCCCAACCATTATCTTTAATTAATTTTTCTATCTCCCGGAATTTCATATGTTTTGTAACCCTCCTGCTATGTTTAAAATGTAACACGTGTAACACGTATTGTAAATATTAAAGATAAAATAGATTAAGGAGTTACCTAGTTTGGCTAAATTAGGTCATAATTTATAGTATCGCACATAGTATCTGTGCAGATACGAGTATTCTCATATGTCGATAGCTTTGCCCGATAAATACATTCGATGTTAGTGCACCGGAGGAATTTTGTGTATAGGCATTATCCATGCAATTACTTCGTCTTGAAATGGACGGAAAAATCCCCTATTCTTTTTTGCTCCCCCAAAGTAAAATACCTCCTATGGGCAATTTTCGAAATTCTACCATAGGAGGTATCTTATTTGAGTATCTGTTTTTCGGATTCAGTCTAAAATTAGGTAGGCTCTGTTTTTAGTATAATACTGACATTAATAGGGCAGCAATTAAAGCGATGATACCCCCTATAAAACCCATAAAGAAAAAATGGCGGAAAACCTCGCGATGTTTTAAACCGGTTACAGCCATTATGGCAAAGATTACTCCGCAATGGGGCATAGCTCCAAAGGCTCCTGCGGTAATGGCGGAGATTCTATGCACGATTTCGGGAGCGATGCCGCTGGCCACCCAAGCATGACCAAAGGCTGGAATAACGATGCCCAATGCACCGGAGGGGGAGGCGGTTACAACTGATAATAAGCCGGTGATGGCAGTAATTTGTACTAAAGTACCACCAGGTAAACTGGAAATGGCACTTAGAATAATATTAAATCCGGGGGCTAATATGGTGATACTGCCCACCCCTACTGCTGAGGCGGTAAAAAAGGCTGGGCTTATAGCATTTACTGCTCCGGTATTAAGGGTAACTAACTGCTGCGGTATATACTTATTAAGCAGGATAGCCGCACTAATAATAGCAATTAATAAAGCTGGTATAATGATATCAGGAATCTTCATGGCACTGCCAATTAATATAACCGTGATTAGGATAATCAGGGGAGCTATAGATATTCCTATAGGTGGCAATTCATTAGGGTTAATATCTATGGAGGGTTCTGTATTTTCGTTCATATAACATTCCCCGGCTGCCAGGGAAATAGCTAATTGTCTTTTCATATAAAATAATGAATAGGTTATTACCACCAGGGAACAGATAATGCCCATAAAGGGAGCCGCCGTAAGCGTAGTTCCCAGTTGGGTAGGAATAACATTTTGAATAGCAGGAGTACCGGGCAGCATAGTCATAGTAAAAGTGCCCACCCCGGCAAACAAAGCTGCAATAAAAAGATGCCAGGCAATATTTAATTTCTTAAAAAGCGGTTTGGCCAGCGGGGCCAGGGTGAAAACCACAATAAAGACACTGATTCCGCCATAGCTTAGTATGGCACCTACAATGGCAATAGCAATCATTACTGCATAAGCATTATTTTGCCCGGTTATTTGCAGAATCTTATTGGCAATGGTAAAAGTTGCTTTACTGTCTTCTAAGTACTTGCCTAAAATGGAGCCCAGGGCAAAGATTATGAAATAAGCCATTAAAAAACCACCCAGCCCCGACATATATGATTGTTGGGCAGCAAATAAAGATGTTTTTAAATTCATGCCATTGCTGATTATGATGATTGTAGCTGCGATAGGGGCAATAACAATAATATTTACCCCTTTATAAGCCGAAATAATCAAAAGAATAATTCCTATTACAATGCCCGCCGGGGCTAACCATTCCAATAATGATACCTCCCCTAACTTATAATTTCAGTCCAGATGAGCAATTAATAAAGTATTTATAAGGTACTGAATATTTCTTCCTTTAATATTTTTTTGGCTATTTTACCCACGGGATTTAAAGGCAGTTCATCGCGGAATATAAATTTTTTCGGTATTTTATATTTAGCTAATTTTTTCTTAAGGTAATTCTCCATATCAGCCTCATCAATAGTACAACCGGCTTTAGGTATTATATAGGCACAGCCAATTTCTCCGTAAATATTATCCGGTATACCTAAGACTGCCACGGTCTGGACCTTTTCATAGCTGCAAATAGCTTTTTCCACTTCGGCTGGATACACATTTTCACCGCCGGTAATAAACATATCATGCTTGCGCCCCATAAAAATTAAGAGCCCGTTTGCATCTTCGTAAAATAGATCTCCTGAATAAAACCAGCCTTCCTCATCAATAGCTTGGCGTGTAGCTTGAGGCAGTTTATAATACTCCTTGATTATGGTGGGACCCCGGTAGGCTATTTGACCAACTTCGCCCGGAGCCACCGCTTTTCTGTTTTCATCAACTAGTTTCCACTCTACCTCGGGGATGCATGAGCCTACTGATTTGCTTAATATTTCTATATCAGAACCGGGGGGAGTATAGGAGACTATGCCGGAGGCTTCGGTTAAACCCAGACAGTTATACACATTAGCACACATGGTGGTAAAAACTTTGGCTAAGATGTTGGCAGAGGGCATAGAGCCGCCAAAATGAACTATTCTTAACGAGGATTTATCATATTGATCATAATCCGGCAGGTTGAATTCCATCATATATTGAGTAGGAATTTGGCCTAAAATGCTTACTTTTTCAGTTTCGATCAGTTGCATAGTCTTAGCCGGGCTAAACTTTTCTAAAAGCACAATGGTGGAAGCTGTAAAAATAGGAGTGCTTCCGGCTACAATAGCTCCCCCCACGTGATTGATGGGCATATTATTTATATATACATCATCCGCAGTACTGGCAAATTCATCTGCTTCGATTAAACTGGAATTAATAATATTGCGGTGAGATAATAAGGCGCCTTTGGGGTGACCGGTAGTTCCGGAAGTAAAGACCATTAGTAAACCATCATCAGTATCTAATTCTGCCCCGCGTTCGGTCAAAATCTGGTCAAATGCGGTATAATCTTGAGTTAAAATATTTTCAAAATCTTCATCCCATATAAAAACCCGTTTTACATTTTTACAATGGGGTAAAACTTGTTTTATTTTATTTATATAGGGCTTTTCGCCGCTGGTGGTAAAGATATATTCCGCTTCGGAATTATTGACTATATATTCTAACTCCGGTGGAGTCAGCTTAGTTCCCATACCTACGATTATGGCCCCAATACGGGCCGCCGCCATGTACAAGTAAAAAAACTCCGGCTGTATATCCAAGAGATAAGCAATTCTATCCTGTCTTTTAACCCCGATTTTTAGTAAATACTTAGCTAACCGGACTGATTTATTATTAAGTTCTTGATAGCTGATCCGTTTTTGGTTGTAAACTAAAGCGGTTTTACCCGGGTAATTACGGGCACTTTTTTCTAAATAGTCCGATAGCAGCCTAAGTGTATTATTGGTCCTGTTCATAATAACATCTCCTCAAGTCCGATCTTTTCTAGTTCTGCTATATTTCATGATGATAATTCTGGTTGAAAACGAGGTATTATAACCGTTTTCAACCAGATATTATTTTTATCCCAGGTATTCGGGTTGAAGCTTAATAACTGACAGGTCGGAGCTTTCCATATTTTGCTCTATGCTAAAAATCTTAGGAACTTCATTTAAAGCATAGAAGCGGGCACTGGCAATTTTACCTTTATAAAAATTAGCATCAAAGGAATCATCACCTAGTTTATCTAGTTTTTGCTGGGCCAGAATGCCTTGGTCCAGGAGCAGCATGCCGCAATATACCATGGACATGGCCAGCATAATACGATTTGCCCATAGGGACTGGTAATTGACCTGGCCTGCAGCCAGCTTATCAGCCAGCAAGTTTAATATATTTAAAAAGGTATTATAAGCTTTAGATAACATTTGCATTTCTGCGGTAAAGTTTTTATCATCCTGATGGACAGCTATAAATTGCTCCAGCTCCTGCAGCCATTTTTTAAAAGGCTGTCCTCCCCCCATATTAAACTTACGGCCAATCAGATCCATGGATTGAATGAAAGTAGTTCCTTCCCAGATAGAATAGATTTTAGAATCCCGGGCTAACTGGGCCACCGGATATTCTTCAATAAAACCATAACCCCCATAACATTGAATCGCCTCTCCACATAAAATCCAGGCCATTTCGCTGGCATATGCCTTACATAGCGGGTTGTTAATCATATACATATCATCATAATATTTCTTTTCGGCCGCCTCAGTGGAAGCTAAGGCCATATCGGTGTACCAATAAGTTTTTAATATCAAGGCCCGCATAGCTTCTACACAAGCTTTCTGATGTAAAAGCATATATTTCACATCTTCATGCTCAATAATAGGTACCCGGGGCCCCTTGGGGTTAGTCACCGCCCGGCCTTGGATACGGATTTTGGCATATTCACGGGCATTATAAAAAGCTTGTTCTGCCACACTTAAAGCCATTAAGCCGGTGCTAAGCCGGGACTCATTCATCATTAAGAACATTTGGCCCAAGCCTTGAGCTTTGCCATCTTCTCCAGGAGGATCACCGATCAGCCATCCGTAACAATCGTTGTTTTCCCCGTAAGCCAGGGTACAGGTAGCCGAGCCATGCAGCCCCATTTTATGTTCGATACCTACGGTTGTTACATCATTCCATTCGATAATATTACCAGTCGCATCAAAGCGGTTTTTAGGTACGGCAAATAGGGAAATTCCTGCCGTGCCTTCCCGGGCTCCTTCAATTCGAGCTAAAACTAAATGAATAATATTGTCCCATAAATCGGTATCTCCCGAGGTAATGAAGCATTTAGTACCTTTAATTTTATATAGGCCCGGAGTATCGGTAGGATAGGCCTTAGTAGCAGTTAATCCTAAGTCTGATCCGGCTCCTGGTTCAGTAAGATTCATAGTACCTCCCCAAGTCCCGGCAAACATATTAGGCAGTACTTTACTTTTTAGGGCTTCATCTCCATAGGTATGAATAACATCAGCGGCTGACCCGCCGGTAACCCAATATAAAATAATACTAGGAGCCGCCGAAGTTAATATTTCATTTTGACAGGCACTAAACAGGCGGGGAACATGTCCGTCTTCTTCATAATTAAAGGCCGAAGGCCCCATCCCGGCATCGCGGATAGTATAATAGGCTTTTTTCAGGGATTCAGGCAAATAAACCTTACCATCTTTAAATTGGGCCCCGATAGCATCGGCATCATCATTTGACGCTGCTACTACATCCCGGGCTATTTTATAAGCTACCTCTAGAAAAGCATCCACATCATCAACTGAGTAATAATCTTTATATTCATCGGTGGCTAGAAGCTTTTCAGTATCCAGCCACTCTTTAACCACGAACTTTAATTCTCTTAAGTCAAACAAATAGTTGGTTGCCATAGTTATTCCTCGCTTTCTGGCGGTAATTAATTTTGTAGTAAGTTAAGGCAGCAGCTTAGCGTTTATTAGTTCTTCTCCAGATGTTAGCTTCTTTAGCTGCTTGTACTAAATCATCCTGACAATCAGGGTGGGAAATGGATATCAGTGCTTCCGCTCTTTCCCAACTAGACCGGCCTTTTAAATTGACCATGCCATATTCGGTAGCTACATAACTGGTCAGTGAGGCCGGCATAGTGGTAAGGGTGCCGGGTACAAAAGAGGGAACAATATTAGACTCGTATTTACCAGTTTTCTTATTTAAGCGGGCCGAGTGCAGACATAAGATAGCTTTGCCCCCGGGAGAATGATAGGCAGCATAATGAAAGTCCATAAGCCCGCCTGTTCCTGAAACCTGTTTGCGTCCAATGGATTCGGCGGAAACTTGCCCTAATAAATCCACATTAAGACAATTACAAATAGACATTACTTGGTCATTTTGCATAATAATCCAGGGATTATTAGTATAGCTGGGGCAAGCAATATTTACTGAAGGGTTATTATCGATATAATCATACAGGGGCTGGGAGCCTAGGGCAAAAGAGCACATAGTCATGCCTTTATCAATATTTTTCTTTTGATTAGTTATTTTGCCGGCAGCAAATAATTGCAGGTAGGCATCACATATTAGCTCAGTATGAACTCCTAAATCTTTAACATCCGATTGAGCAATTATTTTACCTACTTGGTTAGGAGTTCCCCCCACCCCTAATTGGAGGCAAGCACCATTTTCAATAACCGGGACAATATTTTCGGCGATTTTAATATCAATTTCATCTGGTTCTACTACCGGTAAGCACATAGGCAAGGTGCTGTTTTCCACTTCGACAATGTGATCTACCCGGGAAATATGCAGCCAGTTATCGTTTCCGTAAGCCAGGGGTAATTTATCATGTACTTCCACGATTATGCGCTTAGCATGTCTTAATTCACCTACTACTTTGACCCCTTGGGTACTAAGATTAAAATAGCCTTTATTATTCATGGGAGTAACCGAAACAAATGCCATATCTACCGGGTGATCCCGGTAGATATCAGGATACTCATGTAAGACTGAGGGAATAATATAATCTAAGCCGTCTTCTTGCATGCGCCGGTCCCAAGGAGAAAAGGATATATTATTAAGAATAAAATGTTCCTGGGTGGGGTCGGCTTTGACGGTTTCACAGTAATGAAACACATTGCCGGCCATAATATAAATATTACGTAATTCATCTTTACGTTTAGCTAAGGCTTTATCTAATTCGAGAGTAGGATAAGCACATTCTCCATAACCAACCCGGTCTCCGGATTTAATTATTTTTACTGCTGCATCTGCATTTACCAGCTTGTTTCTATATTCATTCCAAAAGCTATTACTCATATAATTTACCTCCCCTTTTACCATTGATATTTATAAAAGTTAAATAGGTTATTTTATCGCTAACATCTCGGCGAAGCTTTGAATACGGGTCCTTTCTCTTTCTAAAGATTGAACCTGTTGATCAATTTCTAAAAGCAGTGAGGGTATTCCGGCTTTTTCAAATTGAGGTAAGAGTACCGGATAATCAAACTCTTCGGGATCACAGAATTTCATCATACAAAATATAATAGCGTCAGCTTGAGTATCTTTAACTAAATCAATTAACATCCGACCCCGTTGTTTTTGGGGATCATATATTAACGAACATCCTTCCGCAATAGCCCATTGCTGGGCCAAAGCCAGCAGAGGATCTTCATTAAGAGGAACATCGGTTCTAAACTGCCGGGATTCTTGGGCTAAATCATCAGCTACTACGGTAAATCCGTTTTCCTCCAATAGCTCTAAAAGACCGTCTGGTTCAGCGGTAATTCCGGTTAATATTAATTTGCGGCCTTTAAATTCTTGGACCGGAAGTTTTTTTAACTCCCTAATTAACTCTTGAACTAAATTAGTATGTTGACCCTTTTCCATGAAGTAACTGCTTTTAATCACTAAATGCCGCACTTTAGGGGTGATAGTGGCAGGATAATTCCGGGCCACGGCTACAAAGTCCCGTAAGGTCTGGCGGTGTTCATTATAAAGCTCAATACTTTTTTGCAGAGCATCCTCTGTAATAGGCTCATTACTTATATCTTCAATTTCCCGTTTAACCCGGGCGAATTCAGTTTTAAGATATTCAACCCCGGCGGCCAATTTTCTCATTTGAGGATAAACGATTTGAATTCCTCTAATATGGGGAACCGCATAGCCCCAGTCTTGGGGGATAGATTTTAAGGTATCACAAGGAGAAGACATTATTACCGCATCAAGGTCGTTATATACCCCTTTCAAGGCCAGTTCTATATTAGATTGCATAATGGAGCAGCAAAAGGGCGGCACAATGGTAAGGGCTTTAGAAATCTGAGTTTGCCCTCCCCACATTCCTACCGGCAGCATACCGGCCGCATGAACTATTTCTTCCGGACAATAAACCGGAAAACAGCCTACTGCACCTTTACCCGTCTTTTGTTTATAAGCTTTTACTGTTTGAGCAGGATGAGCGACTGCTTCTTGCAGAGTAGATAAGATATGGTCAATGTTTTTCATGACTTTCACCTCCTAAAATTATTTAGCTGAAGCTTTATTATTTTCCATCATTTCCACTAAGGCCTGAATTCTAGTTTCAAACTGAGCCTTAGAGAAATGGCGGGGATCAGTCTGGTCACCATCAAAGAAAACATAAGGGACCCCGGTGCGTTTGTAGACTTCTTCGGAAATTTTGTAATGCATAAAGTCACATAGCTTACAGCTGCGGTTTAAATGATAGACAGCCCCATCACATTTACATTCCTCGATTATTTTTACTCTTAAATCAATGTTGCGTTCCAGATTAAGATTAAGCACTATGGCGGAATAAGCTTTAGCCATGCTATCTAAATTTCCCGCTTCATAAAGCAGGGTCCAGGCCTCAGGGTAAGTAGAACCTACTAAGTTAATACCATGACTCCTAAAAGTTTTAAAATTATGACCTAGGTAAGGCCAGCAAGCAATACCATCCCACATAATGCGGTGCTTTTCCTCTACGGGAAATTGGCTTTCCCCATTTTTAACCAGTTCCTCTAATTCATCTGCTACCATGTTGAAAAATTTTACCGATTCTTCCCGGCCCCGCATGCAAACCATCAAAGCCATATAGTTATATACATTGAACCCGCTGAGGGGAGATGGTTTGTACTGGGCATAGGAAGTAGCCCGATTCCAGGCTTGGGCGGCCCTGATGGAAGTTTCCATGATAATATGGAAGCGTTCATAATCAAAAGGCTGGCCGCAGATTTCTTCTAATTGCCGGATAGCTTCTAATAACTGCGCCTTAATGTAAGCAATCCGTTCCGGGGTAACCTCATATTCGACGTTATAAGGTACATCAATACAAATAAGGGGGATATTTAGCTCAGCAGCCAGATTTTCATACCATTTAACTAAGGTATTGCAAATGTTGTTACAGATAATTAACAAATCAGGTAAAGGCATATCCACAAAACAAGATTCCTGCATATCCTTGTAAGCCAGGTTAATTCTGGCATAGGAGCATAAATCTAAGGAATAACCTTGGCCTTCCGCATAATCAATTAAGGGTAAGGCTCCGCCTTTAGCCCCAATAGCGGCAGCATGATTTTCCGGGTATAAAACATGAATACCCATAGTTTCACATAACTCCTGGGGAGCAATGGAACTGGACCAAGCTACCAGTTCGCCGCGTTTTTTGCCTTCTATGGCATCCTGATAATGCTTAGCTGTTAACTCGGCCAAGTACTGCTTCGAAGTCATCTTTTCTTCGCCCATATTTAACACCTCTCTTTTTAATTTATAGCCGGGTATTAAGATTTTTCTTAATGTTAGCTAGGTTTTATTGCTTGGTTTTAGAGCAATGCAAAGACTATGCCAGTGCCAAAATGAATAGGGAAAATTAATCAATGTCCTAGTAAAGACTGCTTAAAAAGCCGTGTTTATGGTCATATTTAGCTTTGTTCAAGCTCCGATTACTAATAGCAGATTTAAATAAAATATGGTGAGGTATTTTGCCTCACTATGTGAAAAATGCCTCAATCTTTGTCAAGTCCTAGAAGTTGGTTATACTTAGCTCTTATTTTCCTTTTAGCTAATAAAAGTGCGGGCATTTTACCTCAAAAGGTAACTAAGAGGAGAGGAAAAATACTTAACCGGCCAATAGCTATAAAGCGTCGGTTTACTAAGTATTTAGGCAACCGTTTATGCAAAAAAGCCTAAAACCGGTTATGGCATGTTTTTTGCAAAAACTTATATGCGACGAGTAAAAGCTAGGAAAGGAGGGTTAAATGGTGTATGTACTTGGGATCGACATAGGTTCAGCTTCATCCAAAGCAGCTATTTTAAACTATGAAAATAAAATAATAGCTTTAAAGGTTGCGGTTGGTGGGGCAGGAACAACCGGACCTGATAAGGTATTGCAAGAAGTTTTTACTGCAACAGGTTTAAGTTGGGCGGATATTAGCCGAACTGTGGCAACCGGATATGGCAGGATGGGCTTTAAAAATGCAGACCGGCAAATAAGTGAAATTACTTGTCACGCGGTAGGAGTTCATTACTTACTCCCCTCAGTCAGAACTATAATAGATATTGGGGGCCAAGATGTGAAAGCTATGTCCATATCACCGGATGGTATGGTGACTAAGTTTGTAATGAATGATAAATGTGCGGCCGGCACGGGACGTTTTTTAGAAGTAATGGCCAGAGTCTTAGAAACAGATGTAAGCAAATTATCTGAACTAAGTGAACAAGCTGACTCCATAGTTGATATTAGTAATACCTGTACTGTTTTTGCTGAATCTGAAGTCATATCTCGTCTTGCCTCAGAAGTTAAACCAAAAAATGTGGCTGCAGGGATACACCGGTCTGTAGCCAGAAGAGTGGCAAGTTTAGCCATGAGAGTAGGAGTTAATCCTGATGTAGTATTAACTGGCGGAGTAGCCCAGAATCAAGGCATAGTCCAAGCATTATCTGATGAACTAAAAAATCCGGTTATAGTTTCACCTAACTGTCAGGTTACTGGGGCAATTGGTGCAGCACTAATTGCCTATAAAGAGTTGATTAGTCCGCATTAGAGGATTAGAGTAAAAAAGTAAGTATTTGAACATGAGTACTAATATTACTTGGATTTAAGGAGCTTTGTTGAAATAATATATTTGGGAGGAAACCAAATGAATGATAATAATACATTAGCCAAAAAATCAGCTTTATCTGCAGGGTTTGTAATAGCGATGGCCTGGTTTGCAACCCATTGTGGGGCCGGATTTGCTACTGGTAATCAAGAAGTTAACTACTTTGTTAAGTTTGGTTGGGTAGCTATATTTCTGCCTATTATCGCCATGATTCTTCTGGCTTGGGGTCACCGCAATGCCATAATTATAGCTAAAGACCATAATGCACATGATTATAAAAGTTTTACTAATGCTCTTTTCCATCCTTATGAGAAAATCATGGGCCCCATAATGGAAATTTTATTTCTAGGCTTTTTAGGGACCGGAGTATGTACCTCAATTGCGGGAGCAGCCTCATTATTACAAACTTGGGGGGTAGCCTACGGCTTAGGATTAGTTATTGTGGGAGTGGTGCTATTAGCATTGACTGCTTTCGGCAGCAGCTTGGTAGTAAAAGTCCTTAATTTTAAGGCTTACTTTATAATAACTGCTTTAGCCATAGTTACTATATTAGGTATTAAATCCGGACTTCCGAATATCAGCCATATAGTATCTACCAAGGCGAATTTTGGCGCAGGTTTTGGGGAGGCCCTGTGGAAAACCATAGTATATGCCGGCTTTCAATCAGTAACCATATTTGCGCTAGTTTCTATTTCCCATAGTATTAAAACTACCAAACAAGCTAATACCTTCTTCTGGACCGGTTGCCTGATAAATGGGGCCATGTTATTGGCGGTAGTTATTATGCTGTTAGGGTACGCTCCCCAAGTATTGACCGAAACTCTACCGGTACTTTATGTAACAACAGGCTTAGGAATACCTTGGTTGCAAATTTTATACAGCTTAATTCTATTTATTGCTTTACTCGGTACTGGAGTCGCGGTAGTATTTGCCGCCGTAGCCCGTTTTGAAAAATTAGAAATTTGGGAAAGATCGGCGGATGTTTTTAAAGATATGCGTATGCGCAGAGGAGTAATATCTTTTATTACTATAACCATTTGCGCCTGTATTTCGGTAGTAGGATTAACCAACATAGTTGTTAAAGGATACGGTACGTTGGGCTATCTAGCTATACCTCTGCTTTTACTGCCGGAGATTGTTATTGGCGGTATGAAAATTAGAAAAGCCGCAGAATTACGCAAACAGCAAGGTATTGATGAGGATGCTTTAGACGCTTAATGATAAGAGGCCTAAAAATAACAGGGGAAGATTAATTTCCCTGTTATTTTTAGCTACCCAACTATTATGCATAATGAGATAATAACATATATAACCTAGTTAGAAGATGTATGTGCCAAGGTATTATAGTAGCAGTAATGTTGTGTTTCCTTTTATAAGGAGGGTTTTAGATGTCTTTGGTACCGGTAACATCGCACCCCACTAATAACCTCACCTATGATGAATTATTAACAGTTGTACAAAGATCTTACGATGGCATACTAGTAACAGATTGTGAAGGGAATGTGGTACTAGTTAATGATTCATATCTCCGCATTATTGAACATGACGTAAAGGGTATTAATTTTCCTCAATACTTGAAAACTATTACCTATCGTAAAGCTGCTTGTTTGGATGTTTTGAAAAATAAAAAACGGGTAAATTATACTCATTTTGACCTAGTACCGGGAAAAACCATTTCCGTAACCTCTAGTCCCATTTTAGATGAAGATGGGGAAATAAGAATGGTAGTTACCAATGTGCGTGATATGACTGAAATGATGCAGTTAAAAGAACAGCTGGAACAAGCCCGGGTGGTGGAGAAATTATTATACCAACATCTGGGGAACCTGGATGAGCCTGATGGTGCTCCCATAGCTGTAGATCCTGTAATGAAGAAGTTGGTAGCTACGGCTTTAAAAGTTAGTTCAGTCGATGTTACGATTTTAATAACTGGGGAATCAGGAGTAGGAAAAGAAGTATTAGCCAGGTATGTTCACGCTAAAAGTAATCGAAGCTCCGGTCCTTTTATTGCCGTAAACTGTGGTGCTATTCCCGAACAACTATTAGAATCGGAGTTCTTCGGCTATGTGCCGGGGGCATTTACCGGGGCGTCTAAAAATGGCAAAAAGGGCTTATTTGAAGCTGCCAATGGGGGAACCCTCTTACTTGATGAAATAGGAGACCTTCCTTTTAACTTACAGGTGAAATTACTAAGAGCCTTAGATAATGGGGAAATTACCAGAGTAGGGGCTAATTCTCCTACGCCTGTTAATATCAGGCTATTAGCAGCTACCAATCAAGATTTAGAAGCTCTAGTTAAACAACATAAATTTAGAGAAGACTTGTATTACCGTTTAAATGTGGTCAATCTGCGCATACCTCCTTTACGGGAACGTCCTCATGATATACTGCCTTTAGCCATGTACTTTCTAAACAATTGCAATCAACAATATGGTCAAAATAAGCGCATTAGTGCAGATGTTATTAAAAAACTGGAAAAGTACAGTTGGCCGGGTAATGTCCGGCAGTTAAAAAATGCTATAGAACGTATGATGGTGTTGTCGAATGGAGATTATCTGGAAATATCTTCTCTGCCCTTAAGTGATACCGGCCATAAGCATGAAGCTAATAATACCGATAACGCCGTTACAGTTAATCATTTTATCCCCATACCTCTGGCCATAGAAGAAGTGGAAAAACAAATTTTAAGTCAGGCCATGAAAGATTATTCCAGCAGCAGGAAAATAGCTAAATGTACTGGCATTGACCAGTCGACCGTATTACGCAAAATTAAGAAATATGGTTTGGATAAGGAGAATTCCTAATTGTAGAAAAGAATGTGGCCCTAATATCTTTTTAAACATGAATAGGCACAATGAAAAGCAATACCATGAAATAATGAATAACGGTCCCTAGGGCAATAAATATATGAAATATGCCATGAAATCCCAGGGTCTTAGGGAAGAAATTAAGTTTTTTAGTAGCATAGATAATACCGCCGGTAGTATAGGCCAGGCCTCCTGAAATTAGCAAGATAATTGCTTCTAAAGGGAGGCTTTTTATTAAATTAGCAAAAGGAATTACCGCCAGCCATCCTAATGCTAAGTAAAAGGCGGTAGATATAGAGCGGGGCAAGTTCATGAACCAGATCTTCATAATCATACCTATAAAAGCCAGTACCCAAACCGCAATTAGCATAGTTATCCGCCAAGCCCCGTCTAGTCCGAAGTAGAGAACCGGGGTATAGGAGCCGGCAATAAGAAGATATATAGCGATATGATCTAATTTGCGTAGGATTAACTCTTTTTCCGGGGTAGTTCGAACCCAATGGTAAACAGAGCTGGCTCCATATAATAAAATTACACTAATACCGAAAATAGTTGTAGTTACCAGTTTAGAAGGATTATGTTTAGTTTCTAAAATTAAAAACACCAAACCTACGATTCCCGCCAGTAGCGGAATAAAGTGGGTCCAAGTATTAAAGGGTTCTTTCATCTTAAAAATCTTCATGTGATTATATATCCTTTCCGGTTAAAAGCAATTTTTTGTACTATCAGAAAATATAAATCAATAAGTAGATAGTATCCACAAAACTATGGCTTCCGCCGGCAACCTTAATAGCGTACCGCAGGGAGCATCAGGAGTGCCGTAGGTGCGTCTGGGGACTTGGCGCAAGCCAAGTTTTGTTTTATAAATTATTTATTATTACTATAGATTAAAAATACTGGCAATACAAGAAAATCTGGATTTTTAGGGTTAAGATATTTTTTATATTTTACACTGTCCGACTAAGGGAGTTAACCCTAATTTAGAAACTGTGACATTGTGGTATACTAATATAAATTAGTTGCATTATATGGTGGAAATGGAAATGCAGGTGGAGGTGTTAAGGTTGGATAAGAAAATACAAGATGAATTACAAATGCTTATAGACATTATTATAGAAATTGTTCCTGTGGACCAAATATTTCTTTTTGGTTCATATGCAACTGGTAAACCACATGCTGATTCAGATTTAGATATTTTTGTTGTAATGAAAGAAGATACTGATATCCGAGAGATTGATGCAATGAAGCTGATAAACAAAGTAATTAGGGATAAGAAAACCATGCCAGTAGATATAATAGTTAGCAAGAAAAACAAATTTAATCAAAGAAAGTATACTCCGTCAATAGAGCGTCAAATAGCACAGGAAGGTATGGTGCTCTATGGATAATTTAACCAGTGCAAAAGAGTGGCAAAGAGTTGCAGAAATGGATTTACTAAGTGCAGAATATCTTCTCAATATGTATCCTATTCCTATTGAAATCATCTGTTATCATTGCCAGCAGTCGGCTGAAAAATATCTAAAAGGATATTTGGTATTACAGGGGATGAATCCACCAAAAATACATGACTTAAATCAATTACAAAAGCTGTGTTCTAATATAAATGATAGCTTTGTAAATATAGAAGATCAATGTTCTGATCTAACCGTTTATGGGGTACAACCTAGGTATCCTATGCAATTAATCCTAGAGGAAATAGATATGCAGGAGGCTTTAATAAATGCGAAGGCTATTAGGAATTTTATTATCAATGTAGCTCCAGAAATGGCACTATAGGAGTAGAAAGCATATCCAGCAATATAACTAACTCCCCTGAAGGGGATTCAGACTGTAGACAGAACCGTTTTCAAGACTAATCTTGGAGCGGTTTTGCCTTTAGGAGAGATAATTAAGGCAAGTAGATTTAATTTTTCACTCTTAGTTCACAAAATCATCACAATGGTTGGTTAGAATAACAGCATAGTTAATATTAATTAATTATGAAGGGAGTAAGTTCATGAAAGTAAATAAAAAAGTGGTTTGCAGCTTATTAATAGGTAGTTTCCTGCTAACCTCCGGGGGTCTGGCTGTAGCTGATGATACCATTAAAAGGGAGATTAAAGTTAGAATGCCCATGCAAGGCAAGATGATAAATGAAGATGGGGCCCCAGCCTGTTGGCAGGTATTTGACGAACTAGCCGCTGAAAATAAGCTTACCCCAGAACAAGCCAACCTTATTAAAGAAGCTATGCAAGAGAAGATGAATGAACAGCAAGCAGTAAGAAGGCAATTGGGAGAGGAACAAATCAATACTAATTTAGAAGCTCTGATAAATGATGGTACTATTAACTCTGCACAAGCTAATGCTATTAAAAATCATCTACAAAACGGGTTTAGGGAACCCCAGCTGATTAAAGCTGAAATGATGAACCCCTTACAAGGCTTAATAGATGAAGGTATATTAACCTCAGAAAAGGCCGAACAGATTATCAATTACTTAAAAAATAATAATACGGAAAGACCTTTCTTAGACAATGCTAAATTAGACGAGCTGGTAAGTAAAAATATTATTACTAGTCAAGAAGCCAGTGATATAAAAACTCATTGGCAAACCAGGGCCAATGAACGTCCCGGAAAAATGAAAGGAAAGCAGAATCTGTTTAAAGAGTTAGTTGACCAGGGGGTTTTAACTCAGGAACAAGCGGATGCAGCCGTCCAAAAAATTTGTAGATTCCAGTAATCCTTTTTCATAAAGTCCTTCCTCTTAACTACCTGTTTTAACAAGATGTTATCTTGAGCATATATAGCTCTGTACTTAAGTGCAGGGCTTTTTGCTGTTCTAAAAGCCTTAATGCATCACATCAAACCCTTGTCGCAAGGCGGGACGAACGGTGAGAACAACCTAATGAGTCTGTGCAAGTCGTGCCACTCGAAGATCACTGCCCGCGAAGGAGGTCGTTGGGAATGAACCGAAAAGGCTTTTAATTCATGTATCGCTTCAGTTCTTCATAGAAGTTTTCGCGGGTGCCTGCAAGGATAACAACAACGGTTTCGCCATCTTCTTCGACAATGGTGTAGGCCAACTCGTAGTTGGTTTTATTGTGGAAGATATCACAGCAATATACACCGCTAAGATCACCGGTTTTAGGTTCTCCAAAATATGGATCCCTTTGAATCTGATCGATAGCGGCTTGAAATTTGTCTTTCAGAGTTTTCTCATTAAGCTTCTTAAGATAACGGGCAGCAGGGGGCAAGATGATTAATTTGGCCATCAGTCTGTCTCCTGGTCAAAAACATCTTCATAGGTATGGCTCGGTGTTTTACCTTGAGCAGCAAGTTGGGCTTCATCAAGCAAGCGTTCCACAGCGGGACGAACTTGGCGGCGGGCCTCTTTAAACTTATCCAGCAGTTCTTGTCCGGAAAGACCTTGGGTTATTAAATCAGCCAATATCTGTTCGTCAAATTCTCCGCCGCTTTCCCGAACAGGACGGATGACGATGGCATTGTTTTGGACATAGCATTCTAC